>QHXA01000005.1:0-9374 GCA_003222755.1 Acidobacteriota bacterium | reverse complement strand
TGGGCTTTATTGGCTGCAATCTAAACCCGGATCCTTCCGGAGGCAACTGGAACGCTCCGCCGCTCACGGACAAGTACTGGTATCCGTTTTACGAAAAAATGGTCGCGCTGGACGTGCCCGCGATGATTCACGTTAGCGCGACATGCAATCCGAACTTTCATACCACCGGATCCCACTACATCAATGCAGACACGACCGCTTTCATGCAATTCATCACGGCCGACCTCTTCAAAGACTTTCCGACAATTCGATTCATCATTCCTCATGGCGGCGGCGCTGTGCCTTATCACTGGGGCCGCTATCGCGGGCTCGCGCAAGACTTGAAACGACCGCCGCTGGATCAGATGATGCGGAGTAATGTCTTCTTCGACACTTGCGTGTACCACCAGGCCGGTATCGACCTGCTCTTCAAAATTGTCGCGATCGATAACATCCTCTTCGGTTCGGAAATGGTTGGCGCGGTCCGCGGCATTGATCCGACGACTGGCCACTATTACGACGACACGAAACGCTATGTCGATAAGCTTCCACTCAGCGAAGCCGATAAGCGGAAAGTTTTTGAGGACAATGCACGGAAGGTTTATCCGCGCATCAACAAGCACATACCACGCAAGACGAGCTGACGGCACACATGGCTGAAATCCTTGGCATCGGAATGACGCATTACCCACCGCTCGCGGGTCGTGATGAAAACATGATGGGCATTCTGAAGGGTACCCTGCGTGATCCTGCGATACCCGCCGAACTGAAAGATCCGGCCAATTGGCCGCCACGGATGCGGGAGGAGTATGGAACCGATCAGGGCAAAGCCGCTGCCGCAGAACATCGACGGGACCTGCTGGAAGGCCTGGGCAAGGTTCGCGAAGCGCTGGACGAATTCAGCCCCGACTTTATTTTGATCTGGGGCGACGATCAATACGAGAACTGCACCGAAGACATCATTCCACCGTTCTGCATTCTGGCTTACGACAATATCGAAGCCCAGCCGTGGACATTGAAAGCTCCTGGGATGCCCGGAGCAGCAAACGTCTGGAATGAGGGTGGAGACTTCATGCTAAAGATCCAGGGCCACCGTGAGGGCGGGAAATTCCTCGCATCGGGTTTGATCACTGAAGCGTTCGACGTGTGTTATTCGTATCGCCCGCTGCATCTGCAAGGCATTGGCCATGCGTTCCTAAACTCGGTTGCGTATCTGGACTATCATCGAAAGGGTTTCAATCACCGCTTAGTCTGCTTCGCCATCAACTGCTACGGTCGAAAGGTCATCGGCTTCCGCGGCGGCGCGGCCAAGTTTGGGCAAACGCCGCGTCCGGAGGATCTGGATCCGCCGTCGCCATCGCCTTCGCGGTGCTTCGATCTGGGTGCGGCCGCGGCACGCGTGCTGAAGAATAGCCCGTATCGCGTCGCTTTGATCGCTTCATCCAGTTGGTCGCATGCGTTCTTGCACGATAAGGCGTGGCGGCTGTACCCGGATATGCAAAGCGATCGGGCATTCTATGCGGCGCTGCGTTCCGGCAATTATTCGCACTGGCGGGAAACGCCGCTCTCGGCCGTCGAAGATTCCGGGCAGCAGGAAATGTTGAATTGGTTTTGCCTGGCCGGAGCCATGGCGGAGTTGAAGCGAAAGCCGTCGTGGTCGGTGTTTATTGAGAGTTATCTTTTCAACTCGAATAAATGCTTTGCGATTTTTCCGCACCGCGGAGCGGTGAGAATTTAGCCAGGGGTACGCGCTTTTTGCGTACCCCTGGCTAATTTCCCAGCACCGCTCCGCGGTGCGCTACAAATTCGGGCGAGCGGTAAAACTGACAACAGCCTCGATCGCCTTTGCGACTTCCAGTAGTAACCGTTCCTGCAAGGGCGCCCCAGTAAGCTGGACGGCGATCGGTAATCCATCCGCGCTGAGCGCGTGCGGTAGCGTCACAGTCGGAAAATCTGTCAGCGTCCATGGACCATTCATCACGGGATCACCCGTGCTACCGATTCCCGCCGGCGCTGCGCCGCGCGCGGGCGGCGTCATCAGGACATCGAACGGTTGAAACAATTTCGCCATCTCGCGCTGATACCGGCGGCGCAGCCGCCGCGCGCGCACATAATCGCTTGCGTCGATCAGCATTCCCGTCTCAATCAACGTGCGTAACTTTGGGCCGTACGTGGCAGCGTGCTCCGCGAAGAGCCGTTCGTGTATGGATGCTGTTTCCGTGCGCAGAATGGTCCCCAAGATCGGCTGCTGAACTTCGAAGATCTCGGGTAACCGTGCTTCCTCGACGTGAAACCCCGCGGCAGCAAGATCACCGGCAAGCCGATCATTCAAGGACCGCGCTTCCACGGTCGCATTCTCGTAAAAGAAATCGCGTACAACCCCGATGCGAAAAGGCGCTCGCGCCGGATATCGTTCTACAGGCGACTCCGCCATTGCATCGAGCATCACCTCCAGATCGGCGACCGAGCGCGCAAACGTGCCGGCGTGATCGAGCGACCAAGCCAATGGAAAAACGTGTTCCAGGCTGATTCTCTGCTGCGATGGAACCAGCGATGCCACACCGCAAAATGCAGCCGGTCTTCCGACCGATCCCACGGTCTGCGTCCCAATTGCAGCAGGACACATCCGCGCCGCGACTGCAGCCGCTGAGCCGCTACTCGAGCCACCCGGCGTGTGCTCGATGTTCCACGGATTCCGCGTCGGCCCCGGATCGAGATTCGCAAACACCGTCGTGACCGTTTTGCCCAGCACGATAGCGCCGGCCTCCTTCAGCTTCGTTACGGCACGCGCATCGCAATTCGGAACGAAATCTTTGAAGATGGCGGAGCCCATGGTTGTTCGCAGGCCCTTCGTATAGAAGATGTCCTTGATTCCGACCGGCACGCCGTGGAGCGGACCGCGAAATTCTCCACTTCTGGCTTCGGCTTCGCACTTGCTCGCTTCTGATAACACACCGCCACGATCGATGGTCACCCAAGCCTGAACGCGCGATTCGACGCGCTCCATCACGCCGAAAAGCGCTTCCACATACTCGACCGGAGACAGCGTGCCCGCGCGAATCGCAGAGGCGGCCTCCGTGAGCGAAAAATCTTCAGGGTTCATCATCGATGTCCAAAGGAACGGACCGGAGTTTCTCGATTTCAGCTGCGAGTTGCTCGATCTCGAAACGCAGCTCTTCCGCGCGGTCTTTACCGAATTTTTCCTCGGCTATCTCTTGGAGATTCATTGTCTATCGATGTTACCATTCTCGAACTTTCCCGCCGCCAAACTGGACAACGGGTGTTAATCTGGAACGTTTTGGGCAGGACGGAAACTTTGTCATAGAGGAGGTTAGTACCAGTGAGCAACAAGAGTTTAGAAGAGGCAATTCAAGCTGCCGGAAATCCAGTGAAGATGCTGCGAAATTCGCAGCTAGGCCCCTATGTATATCCGGTGGTGCCCTCCGAGTTTTCGAACTGGAGGGATGAACAACGTGCCTGGAAGGAGACTTGCGTTCTTTTCAACCAGTCTTACCACATGGCAGACATGTGGATTAAAGGGCCTGACGCGATCAAATTGCTCTCCGCCACCGGCATCAATACTTTTGAGAATTACACTGTCAAGAAAGCCAAGCAATTTGTCGGGTGTAATCACGATGGATACGTGATCGGTGACGGGATCCTGTTTTACCTCGACAAGGATGAATTGCTTCTCGTCGGCCGGCCCTCCATTCACAATTGGGTTCAGTACCATGCCGAGACCGGTGGATATAAAGTATCCCTATCGAGGGACGAGAGGTCCATTGCCCGTGACGTGCCGATTGTTCGCAGGCTCTACCGCTACCAGATCCAAGGCCCCAATGCCAGTCAGGTTCTGAACAAGCTCAACGGCGGCCCAGTGCCCGACATCAAGTTCTTCAATATGGGAGAAATCACCATCGCAGGCCGCAAAGTCCGCGCTTTGCGTCATGGAATGGCGGGTGCGCCTGGATTGGAAATTTGGGGTCCCCATGAGGAACGCGAGGAAATCCGGGCTGCCATTGTTGAGGCGGGCGAAGAGTTTGGGCTTCGGCAAGTGGGCGCCAGAACCTACGCTACGAATACTCTCGAATCGGGATGGATTCCGTCTCCTATGCCGGCGGTTTATTCCGGCGAGAAGATGAAACCCTATAGGCAGTGGCTGCCGGGGAAAGGCTATGAAGCCACGGCATCACTCGGAGGCAGCTACTACTCCGACAATGTCGAGGACTATTACCTCACGCCCTGGGATCTCGGCTATGGGTTCATGGTGAAATTCGACCATGACTTCATCGGAAGAGGAGCCCTCGAGAAAATAGCCAAAAACCCGAGGCGGAAGAAGGTCACGCTTGCCTGGAATGGCGATGATGTCACTCGGTGTATCGCGTCCTTGTTCCAGAAGGAACAGGATATTTACAAATGCATCGATCTGCCTTTAACGAACTATGCATCGCTCTCCTATGACAAGGTGTTGAAGAACGGCAAAATGGTCGGGTTATCCACGTTCAGTAGCTACAGCTACAATGAACGCTCGATGCTTTCGCTGGGTATGATCGACACGGAGCATAGTGAGGTCGGCACTCAGATCACGCTCGTCTGGGGTGAAGAAGGCGGCGGGTCATCCAAGCCGACCGTCGAGCGCCACAGACAAATCGAAATCCGGGCGACTGTTGGCCCGATCCCCTACAGCCAACAGGCGCGTGAATCGTATGCGGAAGGTTGGCGTACGGGGAAGAAGTAGAACCAGTCAAGTACGTAATCGCGCGGCTTCAGCCCGCGTCCGGGCAATACGAACGGGTAAAGCCACGAAGCTGTGAAAAAATTCGATTCTGTACTGTAGGGGCGGTCTATGACCGCCCGAAGTTCGTTGAGACGATGGCAAATCCACCTCATCTCATCCTCGTGCCCGGGCTCATGTGCGATGAGGCAGTCTGGGAACATCAAGCCGTTCACCTTCGCGATATCGCGACAATCACCATTGCTGATCATGGTTCCCTCGAGTCCCTGACTGCGATGGCGGATGCAATACTCGAGCGTGTGCCGCAGCGCTTTGCATTAGCGGGTCACTCGATGGGCGGACGAGTCGCTTTCCAGGTTTATCATCAAGCGCCCGAGCGTGTGATTGGCATCGCGTTACTGGATACGGCATACACGCCATTGCCGCCCGGCATCGAAGGCGAAGAGGAAGCCAGGCAGCGTCATAGATTAGTTGAAAAGGCGCGTACGGAAGGCATGTGCGCGATGGGAGCGGAATGGGTGCAACGGATGGTGCATCCCGATAGGCTTTCGGACAGGCGGCTCATGGATTCAATTCTCGAGATGATCGCCCGCAAAACGCCTGATATCTTCGCCGCCCAGATCAAAGCGCTGCTCAGCCGTCCGGACGCAACGGCCGTGCTATCTCAAATCCGATGTCCAGCTCTGGTACTGTGCGGCCGTCAGGATTTCTGGAGCGTTCTTGCCCGCCACGAACAAATGGCGGCCATGATTCCCAACAGCCGGCTCGTGGTGATCGAAAATTGCGGACACATGTCGACGATGGAGCGCCCCGCGGAAGTGACGGCCGCACTGCGAGAGTGGCTTACTTCTTTGTAATTTTGAAATCGCCCTTGCGATTATCGTGATTCCAGCTACCGGTCATCGTGCCTTTCTCTACTTTGCCGTCGATGACGTAGTGAATCGTCCGGCCGCGGCTGGACGCGTCGGCTTCCATATGGACGGCGCCGGTCTTTGGATCAAACATCGTCTTTTGAAGCGGGATTGGTTTCGTCACGTTCGTGCCGGCTGTGACGTTTCCCGTCAGAGCCTTGCCGTCCCACTTCAACTGCAGTGTGACGTCATTGCGATCGTTGGGGCTTGGTCCCCAATCGCCTATCCAGGTACCGGAGAGCGGATCCGCGCCCTGAGCCAAAGCTGAGACCACCGTTAAGAAACACGCCACGATTGCAAGAAAAGTCAAAACTTTAAATCTCATTGAACCTCCATCTTTCAATTTGGTGAACACGGCAACATAACAAATGAAACGCAAAATTTCACCTGGGCGTCTGTCGCGGCTATCGCACCCTCAGCAAACTCTGCGCGAACGGCCATTCGGAATCGACCCATTGTATTTCGCATCGGAAGCCGGCGGGTTCGGCGATCGCGCGCACTTGGTCGGGCAGGAATTTGTAACTGCTCTCCGTCCAGATCGTCTCCCCTTCTTGCAGCTCAACCGTGAAATTGCCGTTGACGGAAATGGTTTGCTCCGTTCTGGACCGCAAATGCATTTCGATGCGCTGTTCGGATTCGTTGTAACGCGCTTCGTGCTGAAATTTATTCAGATCGAAACTGGCTCCGAGCTCGCGATTGATGCGGGCAAGCAGATTTAGGTTGAATGCGCTGGTAAGGCCAAGCGAATCGTTATAGCCGGCGAGCATCCGATCGAACGGCTTGACAAGATCTGCGCTCAACAGAAAAACATCGCCGGGCTGAAGGTTCTCCCGCACCGTACTGAGAAAGGCCTGCGCAACGGGCGGCTCAAAATTACCGATGGAGCTGCCGAGGAATAAGGCCAATATGGCGCCTCCAGGCTTCCGGAATTTCGAAGCCGAGGCAAGGCCCTCTACGTACGAATCTTCAATGGGAACGATTTTAATGTTTCGGATGTCATCGAGATCGCGCTGGCATCGGCTCAAAGCCGCGCCCGACAAATCGATTGGGCAATACGTGATCGGGTGGCCAGCAGCCAGATAAGGAATGATCTCGCGAGCCTTATCCCCTGAACCACTACCCAATTCGACGACAACCGAAGGATACCCAGCCCGCTCCGGCAACTCGTGCGCATGTTCGCGCAATAAGCGCAGATCAGCCCGAGTCAGTCCGTACTCGGGGAGCAGCGTGATCGCTTCGAACAATGCACTACCGAGATCATCGTAAAAATATTTCGAGTAGAGCTCCTTTTGTCCCGGCTTGCTCAAGCCGGCGCGCACGTCAGCCTCGAATTCGGATACGGAGATCGGATGTCCTGGCGGTCGCATCATGGGATTGCTCTTTATATCAGACTTTGGTAATTCGGCGGGTCAGACGTCTAAATCACGAATTACCAATAAAGAGGAGGGTACTCGGTAGGGGCCATCATAGACCGCCCCTACAGATCGCAACGCCGCCCAGCCATATCAGAATGCTCGGCACGAGAAACACATTTGTCCAAAACATGCCGGCTGCAGAATCCAGCAAAGCGGCGACTGAAAGCGCAATGCCAAACACGCCAACAGCAATACCCATGCTCGAAACCCATGCCGGGTATGCATAGCGGGCACTCCAGGCAAGCAGCATTGCGGTCACACTGTAGAGGCCATTGCCGAGGTATCCGCTGAGCATCACGGCTACGCGGTGCAGCGTGAGGAACAGCTCGGGAGCAGCGTTCGTGCTCAACGCATGGCTTGCCAGCCCCGGCAGGACACCGATTTCGATGGCTTGCGCAGCAAGGTCGGGACCAAGACCAGCCACAGTCAGCAAAATTGCGAGATTCGATGAAGTCCGGTGCACATCCGCGAATACCACGTAGAAGTAAAGAATAGCGATAGCCGCAGCCGTCCAAGTCAGCCATGCGAACGTCCACGATGGACGGTAATTCACTAAGAACGCGAGCCGGTCTTGGAGGTCCGAATTCGTTTCGAGACCGCGACGCAGCACGACGGCCATACTGAAGCCGGCGAGCAGATGTAGGCAAAATGCCAGAACGGCGGCGCGCTGGAGGCGAGTCACAATTCCTCCACGATCAAACGAAAATCGCGCCGCTCGCACTCGCGTCGCAGATCTTGCTCCGTTAACCAGTCCGTATAGGAAATCAGCCCACTGTGCTGAGCACCGCCAGACAAGAGCCGGGCCGTCATGACGGAGGCCGGCATCACCGCGATGCGTTCGGCGCGGGAATCCGCAATGATACAAGCTCTGCGTGCGCCTGAACCGGACACTTCAACACCGATAGCCCCGTAATCATTTCCAATCCAACTCAACAGGGCGGCGGCACGCTGCAACAATCCGCTCCATTCAGCCCAATTCTGCCGTGTTCGCCCCATCAGCGATATGCATGCATTCAAAAATTGCAATTCAGAACCCGCTCGAAATTCCACGGTTCGCGCTCCGAAAAGCTGGGGAAAGATTTCATGATCCGGAACATCGACAAGATAACCGCAACGCTTACCGACAGGCGATGGAAATACGAACTCGCGCGGCTCGGACCAACCCAGCACGTTCCGCCGGACACCATTACGGATCACCGTGAATGGACGCCCAACCGAATGCATCAGTGAAGCGATAGTCCCGGTGCGGCGTGCGCCGCGGTTGCCGGGAGCCATTTGAATATGGATGGAATGTACCGGCATGATTCCCGCCGCCGCAATTTTCGCAAGCAAGCCAGAAAGCGCGGATACTGTGGACCATCCGGTACAGATGGCGCTCGCGTTATGCTCGTGATCAGCCGCGATGGATCGCACTTTTTGCACGAAACCGGGATCGTCTGCCAAGTCGATGTAGTGAATGCCACGCTCCAGGCACAACTCCGCAAGCGTCGTTGGCAACTTCTGATATGGCCCGGCGGCACATATCGCCACGTTTACTCCGGCCAGAGCCCGTTCAAGCGAGGCTACATCCCCGAGGTCCGCGACAACGGTTTGGAAGCCGCTTGAGCGAAAATGATGCCGGCTCGCAAGGACCAAGTCGCAAGCAACATGACGGATCAAGTCCTCAATCAAGAGGCGACCGAAGTAGCCTGTGCTGCCGATTAACAATACCCTGTTCAACCTCATCGTGTGCTGCCGCGAAGCGGTGCTACAATTTACTCCCGCTCGCTTAACCCCCGGCTAATTTCAGACCTCCGAACCGTAGGCATGCCCAGAAGCAAAAAACAGCTCCGCCAGTCCGAAGTGGACCTGTTTTGGACCCATCGTGCGGTAATCATGTCGCGGGTCGAAGCCATGGATGACTGGTACGCCCCATGCACAGAAGTCCGGCATGGAGGCAAGATGCGAACAAACACTCTTCAACGCAAGACGCAGAGAAACTTTCTAGACATCCCGAGCGCGGCGTATGAGGCCGGCTACTCGACTCGCCATTTCCGCAGAATTATTGAGGAAGATCGCATTCCGGTGCTGCAGATCGGACGGAAGTTCTTCATCCTTTCACGTGATCTGGAGGCCTGGAAATCAACGAAGGGTGAGGCCCGGTTTGATCAAGCGATCCAACAACTTGATGGATGGCTCAAACACAGCGCCAAGATTTCGACCGAGCCAGTCTATGACTTCGAAGACGAGGACTGACGAGAGATGAGCTTTCTTGAAGACATTTTCGTGAACGTCGCCGTGCTCCTGATTTCGGGTGCGTCCGCTCTTGCGCTCGGTCACCTGTTCCTCAAAGTA
>QHXA01000751.1:6158-6433 GCA_003222755.1 Acidobacteriota bacterium | reverse complement strand
GCCGTCACTACGGAATAGAAAATGTCGTGGTCGATGTCGGCGTGGACTATGACTTTCCCGAATTACCCGGCCTTGTGACGAAAAAAATCGCACGCGGTACCGAGAATTTCCGCGAAATGCCGGCTATGACGCACGAACAAGCAATCCGGTCCATCGAAGCGGGCATTGATCTCGCGCGCAACTATGACATTGTCGGGACCGGTGATATGGGCATCGGTAACACGACATCCAGTGCCGCAATACTTGCAGCACTCGCCGGATTGCCTCCTGAAGAA
>QHXA01000751.1:1836-6025 GCA_003222755.1 Acidobacteriota bacterium | reverse complement strand
CGGGCCTCATTTTGGGAGCGGCCGCGCACCGCATTCCTGTTGTGGCGGATGGTTTCATTTCCGGAGCCGGCGCCATGATTGCTACGACTCTGGAGCCGGCCTGCCGCGATTATCTTTTCTTTTCGCACCTTTCACGAGAACGCGGGCACAAACGAATGCTCGACTACTTTGATGCACGTCCCATTCTGGATCTGGATATGTGCCTGGGAGAGGGAACGGGTGCAGCCATCGCCATCGACGTGATTACTGCTGCTGTTCGTATCTATACGGAGATGGCAACGTTTGAATCCGCGTCTGTTTCACGTGCTTGAAACAGTATGGATGAGTCCACCACAGTTTGGCTTGTACGCCATGGAATACCTAATGACGCAGAAGGCCGATGCTATGGCCGGCATGATTTGGCGCTGTCTCCGGAAGGAATACGTCAGGCAAAGGGGGTCGCGCAACAGCTCGCCTGTGAACCGATTTCGCACGTTTATTCCAGCAATCTGAGACGCGCAGTAGAGACAGCGTGGATTATCGCGGAGCCCCACGGTTTGAATGTCCAAACAGTGGACGAACTGGCCGAAATGCACTTTGGGGACCTGGAAGGGCTGACATACCACGATATCCAACAGCGATATGCGGGCATTTTTGAGTCGTGGATGATGCGCCCTGCCGAAACTCAGTTCCCCAATGGAGAAAGCTTCACGCGAATGAGCGGGCGGGTGCTCGGTGCATTGGATGTGCTGTTATCCCGGCATCGCAATCAATCCATCGCGGTCGTTGCGCATGCCGGAGTCATCCGCCTGGTGCTTGGTAAAACTCTTTCCATTCCGGACAATCAAATTTTTCGATTGGCACAACGCTACGGGGCCATAAACCGGATCCGGTATTTCGAAGACGGACCTATTGTGGAGTTGATGAATGGGTAGCGTCTTCGTTGACTCGGTTGTTTTTCGGCTGATAGTCTCTTCCTCAGAAGAAAGGAGTAGGCCATGCGTTCACCATTTTCTCTTTGCGTAGGCATCGCCATTGTTGCGGTTTCGATTTCAATCATCCCGGCTTTTGGTCATCACGGATGGGGTGGGAATCTCGATGAAGAATTTCAAATCTCAGGCACTGTCGAAAGCGGCGTAAGTCTGGCTGGACCGCACGCAACGATGAAGGTCCGTTCTGAAGGGCAGGTTTGGGACATAACCCTGGCGCCGCCCCCTCGTACGCAGGCCGCGGGCCTGAAGGAAGGTGTCATTCCGGTGGGGGCGCAAGTCACAATACAGGGGCATCGTAATCGCGATCCCAAGCGTTTCGAGATCAAGACGGAACGCGTGATTTGGAACAACCGCACGTTCAACGTTTATCCCGATCGCAAGTAGCCGAGCGCCGCTGTAAACCGCGTGGTGTATGAATTCATGGTGTGGCTGCAAAACTCTCCAGTAGGTCACGCCATGCGCGAATCCGGCGTCTGGACGTATGCGATCGTCAATCTCACGCACATCTTGGGTGTGGCATCGCTATTCGGCGCCGTTCTTGTATTGGATTTGCGGCTACTGGGCGCTTGGCGGCATCTGACGATTGCGTCAATCGCGGAGCCAATCGTGCCTATTGCCGCCACCGGATTCTTCGTTGCAGCCACCAGCGGCGTGTGCTTACTCGCGACCAAGGCTACAGACTACGTCGGCAATCCGTTTCTCTATATCAAATTTCCCGCCATCGGTCTCGGTCTCGTAAACGTGCTCGCGCTGACTTCTTTGCGTGGATGGAAGGAAAGAAAGACCCGGGACCTCTCGCCATATGAACAATCGCAACTGGCAGTAGCCGGTGGCATCTCTCTTATCTGTTGGCTCACGGCGATCACGGCCGGTCGGATGATCGGCTACTGGTGAAGAACAGCCGCGTAGCGGCTTTGGTAACTCGACTGCCTAGGCCACAGCAGGGTCGATAGCATCGCGTAAGAAAAACCACTCAGGGAGGACAACGGTTATGGACATTTTTTCGTTCGTTGTGCTGGAAAATACGCTAGAGGAGCTAGCGACACGGCAAATGCCGCCAGAGGGAAATTCAAGGTTGGATGAATGTATCACTGTCATACGCGCCTGTATGCAGTTGATCGCGACGAGTCCGACCAACGGGGAGTACACGCGCAAGATCCAGCAAGCACTCACCGAATTGTCCAAAATCGCGCGTCAGAATGGCGAATTCATCATCGCCGCACGGCTGAAGACCATTGCGTACCACTTGGACCCTGCGGGTCCGTCGCAACCTGAGATTGTGCGCACCGCACGGATCAGCCTGTGAAATCCTCTTTGGACATAATTCCTGGAGATTTTCCCAGTTTTCCGCTTCCCTTTACGGATGCTCCTGATTCTTGAGTGTTTCGATCAGTAAACCCACTGAAAACGTGCTTATATTTTTCGGTCAAAATGTCTCGACCGGTACTCTGTTTGCGAGCGTACCGAGTATGGACTCTCGTAAATTCGTCGGCCGAATGCCACGATTTAAGGTCGGCGACGAAGTGGTAGTTGTTTGCCCAGGTGCCGACAGGGGCAAACTAGGGATCGTGATTTACGTGACAGACCACCTTGGTGATTTTGTTCACCGCTACCACGTTCAGTTTGCCGATGGAACCTCCCGAAAATGTTTCGGCTTTGAGTTAGAGGCCGCTCTGGCCGAATCCGCCTAAAAGTTCACCCGGGCGTTGAAGGTGAACGTTCGATTCCCCGTTGTCGGCAGAGCGATCACGCCGAAATTGACACTATTCATGTCCATCGTGGGATTTCCAAAATTCGGATGATTGAGCACGTTGATCGCATCCATCCGAATTTCGAATTCTTTCGCTTCGCCTATCCTGATCCGCTTGACCAGGTTCGCATCGAAGCTGATTTGGCTGGGCCCTTCGATCCAGTTCTGACCCAAAGTGCCGATTTTCCCGATCCCCGGATTCGTCAGAACAAGGCGCCCTTGCGGATCTGCAATCGCGGACTGCGTATTTGCGGCCTGGAGGTTCTGCGCAGTGGTGATGCCGGCTCTGCCCGGGTCCGGCACGCGCGTGAATCCATCGAAGTAAGTAATGCCCCCCGGCCTCGCTGTGAATGTGACTTTTCCGGTGCTCTTGGGCAGTGGTCCCACGAGATCCGGAAAATTGCTGGTGTTCGGCAGCACCTGGAACGGATTTGGAGTTGTGCTGTTCGTGGTGAACGAAAGCGGTTGTCCGGAACTCCAGTTAAAAATGCCGCCCAACTGCCAACGCTCGACCAGACGGGATATCCATCCTGGCGCGTTGCCAAGCAACAGCCGATTCGGGCCGAACGGCAACTCAAAGGTGCCATTGCTACGGACATCCTGTGTGCGCTGGAACGTCTGTAATGTTTTCGTCGATCGATTCCGTGGATCGAGAATGCTGGTGCCGATGGCTCGGCTCCAGGTGTATGTCGTCTGGTTCGTGAAGCCGTGCGACAAGCGCTTCGTCATGCCCACTTGCATCGAGTGGTACGTCGAATTGTTCAAATTGCCCACAATCGCTGCGCCTCCGAATGTCCGGCTACCGAATTGTGGGTTGGTCACAATGAAATTCTCAGGAAGTCCAGCGCGCCTCAACAGTCCGCCAACCTCACCAGTGAAGCTCGAATTCTGATTCAGAAAATCGGCTAAGCCTTGAACGTTGCCATTGGCCACGAACGTTCGAGTGCTCGAGAACTGGCGCAGGGCCTGTGACCCCGTCAGAGTTGTGCCATTGACCAGTCCCACGCCCGGAACATTGAGTCCGTTGAAGATTCGATCGAACAACGGTGCGTCGCCGCCGGCCACCGTAGTTCTGAACGCGTCCAGCAAACCGTTCTCTTCAACAATAGGATTATTGAGATAAAGCGTGCCTTCCAGCTTCGTCCCTTTGCTGCCGATATAGCGGACTTCCATCGTCAGGTTCGGAATGATCTCCCGTTGAAGCTCCACATTGAAATTTTGAATGTACGGAGTAACGGTATTCGTATCGTACACCGTGAAACCTTGACTCCGTTCGGTCACCGGCACAACCGGAAGCACTCCGGGGCCAAATCTTTCGGGTATCGGAATGGCAATATTTCGAAGGTCCAGCTCCGAGGCCTTGGTGGTGGGGTGGTTGGCGAAATGGTTCGTGCTCGGCGCCAACCCGACGTTGATATCGACACCTAAACCGCCTCCGGTGGCGAATCTCCCTCCGAACGCGGTTCCA
>QHXA01000751.1:1252-1727 GCA_003222755.1 Acidobacteriota bacterium | reverse complement strand
CTTGCCGACAAACTCGACCGTCGTCAGCGAGCCTCGAATACCGGGCTTATACCAGTCGGCGAACCCTGACCCGGTGAGGCCGAAGAGACCGTTGCTTCCACCAACGGGCGCGGCCATCAATCCATTACCTTCATACGGTACGCCGTAAAACTCCCATCGCACGCCGAGGTTCAAGGTGAGGCTGGGGCGGATTTTCCAATCGTCTTTATAGAACCAACTGAATTCGTTTTGATGAAAGTCGCGGTATTTCTGATAATACTGGCTGTAATCCAACCATACGATGTTTTTAGGATCCGGCCGCAGGCTGAAGGCTTCACTGATGTTTGCAATTGAACCGGCTAAGTCGGTCAAGAGCCCGCGCGCCCGTTCCGCGTCAGTCGCATTGATGCCGGGGAAGCTGGTGTTATCGATTCCGCTGACCGGCAGGCCGCAAGCGAAGCAGTAATATTCGCGCTGGACCATGTTGATACCACCG
>QHXA01000751.1:0-1177 GCA_003222755.1 Acidobacteriota bacterium | reverse complement strand
GGCGGAAATCGACGCCCCCTTTAAATGCATGTTTGCCCCGAATCCAACTGACATTGTCGCCGTAATTCCACAACGGAGTCTGATTGCGGATGCTGCCATTGTCGGCGAAGATCATGCTGCTCTGTCCGAACAACGTGCCTTCGATCGTCCAGGGGATCGCTCCGCTTTTGCCCATGAACTCGAGGGCCTTCTTACCCGTTTTCGGATTGTCATACGCCTGACCTGCATCGAGTTTCCCTCGGCGTAGTCCGAAGCGAAATTCATTCACCAGTGTCGGTGACAAGGTCGAGACAAACGAGGACGTGTAGACCAGCGGATGGTGATCGATGAACCCATTGAATCCGCCCGGCCACTCGGACTGGCTCAAATCTGCGAAGGCATGTTCGCGCGTACCGCTGAACGTCAGCTTGTGTCTGGCGCTGAAGTTGTGATCGACGCGGAAGTTGACCTGGTCACGGTTGGTGAAGTCTCCCTGGCTGCCTCCGGAGAGCGTGTCCGATCCAAATGTTCGACGAAGCCATCGATAACGCGCGGTATTCAGACCATCGACGCCTGGCGACGCCTGGAAATCATTCGGCAGCGGCATCGGGTCGAGAATCGTGCGTTTGATCAGACCGCTTTGATCCGGTCCAGGGCGCAGCGGGTCCAGCCCAAATACGCTGATAGACCTGAGATCACCCGTGGCGCTTGGAGGCTTGACCGGATTTCCTGTCAAATCAACGGTGGGAACATTTGCCGTCGATCCCGCATTCTGAACTCCAGGGAAATAGCGGAAAATGCCTTGCCGCGCTGTTGGGGTCAAGACGATGGGCGTCACGATCGACTTTTGTACCGTCCGCTGCCCCTCATATAAAAAGAAGAAGAAAGTTTTGTTGCGAATAACGGGCCCGCCAAGACGGCCTCCGTATTGATTACGATTCAGATAATTCTTTCCAGTGCCGTTGAAATTATTCGCGAACGTGGCGGCGTCCGTCGCCGAATTGCGGTTTGACCAAAACACGCTGCCGCGGAAGTCGTTCGTTCCTGATCGTGTGGACATCTGCACCTGCCCGGAACCGCGTCCAAACTCCGCATCAGCAGGCGCAACGATAACGCGGACTTCGTCGACCAAATCGGGGCTGACAAATGTTTGGGTAAAAACACCGGAATTGTACCTTCCTTGATTCACGGGAATTCC
>QHXA01000750.1:3253-3450 GCA_003222755.1 Acidobacteriota bacterium | reverse complement strand
TGTCAGATTTTCGAACTTTCCGTCGAGGACGATTCTGGCCGCTCCGATTCCGGCTTCGATGTGCAAGGTCCAGTCCTCCGGGTTGAGTTCCGCTTTTGTAATGGGAACACCTTGAGGTCCTGGATTAATCGTAGCCGTTATGGCGTGGCCATCCCAATCCATCAGAACCAGCAGTTTCGTGTGGGCGCCGCATCTGG
>QHXA01000750.1:2576-3235 GCA_003222755.1 Acidobacteriota bacterium | reverse complement strand
AAAAATAAAGGCTCGCTGCTGAGTTGCGGTGATGCTATGGCACGTACGGCGGGGGCTTTATGTTAAAGGTCCCATCTCCGACGATAAGCTCCGGAGCCTGATTATTGTCCTGGCAGACGAACTCAAAACTCTCTCCGGGTGTGAACCGCAGGTAGAAACCGCTTTTCCATGGCGATGTGTACGCGCCGGGATCGTCCACCATAACTTCGTATTTGATCTTGCTGAAATCAGTGCGGGTGAATCTTTCGATCATGTGCAGTTGCTCGGTCGTGGGCATTCCGAGATTGTCGATCCAGACACGCTCGTTGAAACCAATCGTGTCCACAACCAGTGTGTCACCGTCCCAATGCCCGACCGAATGCCCGCGGTTACTAGGCGATAGGTTTGCCGGATGAGCCCGGCCGTCCATGTAAACGGTTCGGAAGCTGTGCGCTCCACCCGTCTCGAAGATGTAAAAGCGCTTCAGTTCTCGATCATCGACGAACTGTGTGCCATACGCCGTCCCGACTTGGCGCGCGCCGCTGGAAGGTTTACACCGCACGTAGGGTTCGTTCCGGATTTGGACG
This sequence comes from Acidobacteriota bacterium, assembly GCA_003222755.1. Lineage (GTDB taxonomy): Bacteria > Acidobacteriota > Terriglobia > 20CM-2-55-15 > 20CM-2-55-15 > 20CM-2-55-15. The sequence goes on along the minus strand of QHXA01000750.1, from coordinate 2,669 downwards.
CGGTAATCAAACAGCGCTCTTGCCCAGGGCTGGAACGGCACCTGGCTGAGTTTGGGCTTTGACGCCATGAACGGGTCGGTAGGTTCTCGTGCA
>QHXA01000750.1:0-2528 GCA_003222755.1 Acidobacteriota bacterium | reverse complement strand
GGTCTTGCCAATGGAATGTTCGTGGGGCCCGCATCCCAGAGGCCGGGGGGTTCTCCCGGAACCTGTCCCAAATTGATTTGGCCATCCGGCCACCGAGGCGCCGGGCGGACCGCCTGCTGCTGCCCGCGCCCCTGACCTCCCCGGCCTTGGCCCCGGCCCTGCCCGAACAAAATGGGCGTTAGGTTAAGCGAGCACGTTAGTATGATGCCTGCAACTACGTTGGAACGATCTCGCATGATTCATCCTCGTCAAATTCTGTAGCGGCGGTCTATGGCCGCCTGGAGTTTGGACATTTCGCACCGCTCCGCGATGCCACATGTCCAACTCCAGTCGGCGCTCATCGAGCCGCCACAGAGTCTCAGGGCCGATTATCTTGACAATAAGAGATCGGCAGTTCTTCGCCCGCCACCCACTGAAGTGTCCAGCTCGCAGACCAGGATCGAGTGTACGCGCCTGGATCGTCGATTGTGACCTCATACTTCATTGTGTTCATATCGGTGCGCGTGAATCGCTCGATCGCGTGAATCTGCTCCGTGTGCGGAAGACCTCCGTTGCTGATCCAAAATTTTTCGTTCAATCCTTTCGTATCGACGACGAACGTATCCCCTTCCCATCGGCCTCGAGCGTTCCCGTAATACAGAGGATTGGTGTCGTTGCCGCGAAGATCGCCCTGTTGAGGTCGTCCATCGGTGTATATGAAATGCCAATCATGATTACCGCCTCCAGCCATTACAAAAATTCGACCGAAAGCTTTGTCTTCTAAAAATTGATTCCCGTATGGCATCTGAAACTGGCGCACGGCGCCGGGTGGTTTGCAATACAGAAACATCGGATCGTCTTTCAGAAAATTGCGTTGACGGTATTCGTACAGGTCGCGCGCCCATTTCTGGAACGGCGCTACTTTGTCGATATCTTTGATGTTCTTCAGCAGGGCGTTGCCGTCCGTCGCGACGACGGCTCCGGTTTCCATCAACGATGTGGAACTCGGTTTTGCCCAGTATCCCGTTTCGCCTGGCGCAGCACCCAATCGTGGCTTGCCGTCCGGCCAGCGTGGAGTCGGCTTGGCGGGCTGATTGCTCGGGGCAGGTTTCAAGCTTGTCAGGGCTGACATCGCCAATACTTTCTCCCCCGTATTGGTGAGAGTGATCGAGTTTCCCCATACCTGCAGGCTTCCGTCGCGAGCGCGAATGCCTTGTATGGTTACGGCATCCCCGGGCTTCAGGGAGTTCCTGTTCCAGCCACTCCGCTCCAAATCCAGCGGACTTTCGAGTTCGACCGCCCAATTTACCAGTCGCGCTCTGTCGGGCACGTTCACAAGAACGTGAACATGCGGACTTGCCCAATCTACTCTTGTCACCGACCCCTTCAGCGTTTGCGGCTTGGCCGAGTCAAACTTTGCCAAAATTTCGTGGTGCGCCAGCAGGGGCATGACGGCCACTGTCCAGACTAATCCTGCGGCCAACGATCGGGCCACACTTCGCAGCATTCGTGTTCCTCCATGCAAACCTTGGCAAGGTCTTGCCTCCCAGGTTGTGCTCCATAAGGCTTCATCGCAGCATATTATATGAGACCAAAGCTTGTTCATTTCACTTTCCCGCACAGGTACTTCGGAGTCAGACTCGTATCAGATGTTCCGGAGAAAACTTATGAAAGGTATCGTCCTGATGCTCGCGATTGGAATATTGGCGAGACCCACCGCCGTCATGCGAGCGCAATTGCAAACGGCATCGGCGCAGACGCAGTTTGACGTTGTGTCGATCAAACTGAATCAGCTTGGGCGTGGGGCGGGACTGCCGCGAGTCGCTTCGGAGCCTGGTCGGTTTGTTGCATCCAACGCTCCGCTGAAAATGCTGCTGCAATTTGCGTATCGGCCTTTTGATGCCAGAACACTCAGAAACAGCGATATCTTCGGAGCGCCCGATTGGGCCGATGCCGATCGGTTCGATGTGGAGGCAAAATTTGAAGGGAAATCTCAGCCCATCTTGCCAGAGCAGATGCGCCTTATGGTGCAGTCGCTCCTAGCAGAGCGGTTTCAGCTGAGCGCGCATTGGGAAACGCGGGACATGCCTGTGTACAACTTGATGGCGAAAGATTTGGTCAAGATCAAGCTATGGCCCGATCAGGCTGCGCCCAGAATCGCCCAGGCTCGAGTGTCTGATCCAGCAGGTCCACCTCCGCGCGGCACCGTCAGGACGTTAGCGAATCCCTTGCCGTCGGGAATGGAGCTGACTCTGTCCGGAAATGCTGTGCCAATAGAGACTCTAGTCAACGAGCTGCAATTGTATATGGGCCGGCCGGTAAGGGATAAAACCGCGCTCACCGGGTTGTTTGACATACGTCTGCAATTCCACATCGCGTCACGTTCGGGCGATGCTGGAGGTACACAAACTACGCCGCTCGTTGCACCCGATCCCGCCGGCCCGGACATCTTCGCCGCAATTCAAGACCAGCTTGGCCTGAAAGTGGAATAAGCAAAAGCCGCCGTTAAAGTCCTCGTGGTCGATCGTGTGCAGAAACCTTCCGAGAAT
>QHXA01000749.1 GCA_003222755.1 Acidobacteriota bacterium | reverse complement strand
TCACAGAGGTTTTCTTCGAGTTCGACGTTGCGGGCTAACAAAGAAGCCACGAAGTTTTCGGAGAACTCGCGATGGACGTGAAGCGCTTCGAGCATGGCACGCTTCTCGATGCGGAATACGGTTGATGGCTGCATGCTTGTTGCCGTGCTCGTCCGGACAGAATCGCCGACGAGGCATCCTTCACCCAGGAAGTCACGAGGACCTAGCACGGCTAGTATGGCTTCCTTGCACTGGGCCGAGATGACAGTGACCCGCACCTTGCCGGCCTGAATAAAGTAGATAGCGTCCGCCTTAGCTCCTTGAGAAAAGAGTTTCGTGCCCTTTCGCAGTTTCAATAAATCCTTACCTTCGAGAACATTTTCAAGCAAGCTCTCGAAACCCGCATTGATCTTTGCGGATTGACGTGTCGTCAATTTGGTTGCTGTTTGCATGTGGGACACTCCAGTCGTGCGAGCTGCGATGATGTTAAGAGTGACCCAGAAGACAGATTGAGTCTGGGCAAAATTGCACATCACAGCCGCGAGCGGCGTGCGGCGGCAATCAGGCACGCTAATAGTGATGTGACGATCCCCGATATCATCCCCATGCGAACGTGATCTCAAGGCTCCACGGCTCTATGTGCAATTTTGCACAGACGCGAGATCTTCGCTCCTAATAGCATTTTTGAGACGCCGGCGTTTACCGTTTCGCCCCGTTAATTGACTCGGAGGTATTGGGAAATATGAGCACCCGCAAGGTAATCCTTGTCGCCGATGACGAGGCCGTGCTACGCAACATCGTTCGAACGCTCCTCCACGAAGAAGGTTATGAAGTACTGGCGGCAGCGGACGGAAATGAGGCCCTTCGGTTGTCCCGAACGCATGAAGGAAAGATTGACCTCCTGTTAACGGACATGGAGATGCCCCGCCTGGATGGCATCTCCACATATCGACGAATCAGCGCCGAACGGAGAGACATTAAAGTGCTGTTCATGTCGGGCGCCTTTCCCGAGCCATTAAAGGTTCTCAACGGATTGCCGTTTCTACCTAAGCCCTTCGTCACCGCTGCGCTACGCACCAAAGTGCGAGAGGTTCTGGAGGTGACATCCTCCGCAGCCGTTGCGTGAAACAGAAGAGACGGGGCCCGCTAACCACAGAGACGCAGACACGGAAGACCGAACTCCGGAGAGCATTTCTCTGGCTGAGGTGTTTTAGCCGCATTCTCACGAGTACTTTTGCCGATCTGCCGTAAGTGCAAAATCAAGTATGTAGTCGCCTGGCTTCAGCCCGCGTTCGGAGAGGCAGAATGTTGCATTCATCTCAGTCCTGAACGCGGGCTAACTAAAGCCAGGCGACTACATACTCGACTGCCGATACCAGGCGTGATTATCGGTTCTTCGTGTCCTGCCTTGGTGTCGGCGGGTAACAGATCCAGCAAGCCGACGAAGGCTGTGGGGAATTGCACGCACGTCAGGGATGTCGCGCGGTCTACGCTGGTTTCTGCTTCAGGTGAGGAAGGAGCAGCAGCTCGATCTGAGAACGATCCAGGGTTTCCTTCTGGATCAACTCATGCGCGATTCGCTCCAGCTCCACGCGGCGGCTCGTGAGTATTGTCTTCGCCCGCAGATAAAGTCTGTCCGAAATGCGGCGCACTTCGTCATCGATGGCTTCGGACGTTTTTTCACTGTAATTGCGTTCCTCAGAACCGAAAGGAAATCGCAGAAACTGAGCGTTATGCGGAGCGCCATACGTCAGGTGGCCAAGCAGATCGCTCATGCCGAACCGCATCACGATCTGCCGTATAAGTTCGGACGCGCGTTGGAGGTCATCCGCGGCTCCGGTTGAAATCACGCCATTGTAGACGCTCTCTTCGGCAGCCCGTCCACCCATCATCACAGTAATCTGGTCTTCCAACTCGGGCAGCGTCATCAGATATCTCTCTTCGGTGGGTAGCTGCAGCGTGTGCCCTAAAGCGCCTACCGAACGGGGAATGATGGAAACCCGATGTACAGGAACAGCATTTTCTACAGACAAGGCAGCGAGCGCGTGACCGGTTTCATGGTAGGCCACACGTTCCTTATCGCTGGCGGTCATGACGCGATTCTTTTTCTCCAGGCCCAGCATCACGCGATCGATGGCTTCTTCCAGATCACGCATCTGGACCTGATCGGCGTTACGGCGTACAGCGAGTAGTGCCGACTCGTTCACAATATTGGCCAGATCGGCCCCGACCATGCCCGGCGTGCGCGCGGCAATGACCTTCAAGTCGGCGTCGGGTGACAGCTTGATCTTGCCGGTATGAATTTCGAGGATGGCTTCACGGCCTTTAAGGTCGGGACGATCAACGATGATTTGACGATCGAATCGCCCGGCTCTCATGAGCGCCGCGTCCAGCACCTCGGGTGTATTGGTAGCGGCCATGATGATGACGCCCTTTGACGTATCGAAGCCGTCCATCTCAGCCAGCAGTTGATTGAGCGTTTGTTCTCTCTCATCGTTACTGAAGATCCCCGCGCGGCCGCCGGCGCGCGATTTTCCGATTGCGTCCAGT
>QHXA01000748.1 GCA_003222755.1 Acidobacteriota bacterium | reverse complement strand
AAAGCTGGGATCGTTCCCTGCCGGTACAACAATCTCCACGACCAACACTTTGCCACTGGGCTGCATCGCATTCCGGCAATGGCGCAGGATGACCGCTGCATCTTCATCGCGCCAATCGTGGAGAACGTGCCGTAGCAGATAGGCGTCTCCACCCCCGGGTACTGCTTCGAGGAAGCTTCCTCCGACGAGCCGGCATCGCTCTGAAAGACCTGCGCTCTCAATCCCAGGGCCGGCGCGCTCCACGACACGGGGCAAATCAAACAGCACACCTCGCATTTGAGGATGCCGCTTGAGGATCGCTATCAACAAGGACCCATTGCCGCCGCCGACGTCCACCAGATCCTTGAATCGCGAGAAGTCGTACGCCTCAAGCATTGGGTCGGCTTCTGGCCCATGGTGGCCCGTCATTGCTTTGTCGAAAACGGCGCCCCGATCTGGATTCTTGCTGAAGTATTCAAAGATCGGAATTCCAAACGCTTCCACGAAACCGGCCTCACCGCTTCGCACCGCATCCAGCAGCTTGGCCCAGGATTGATACAGCTCATGACCATGAAGTCGCGCATACGCGCGTTGCCCGCTGTCGCCGCGAAGCGTGTCCGCCAGCGGAGTCAGCATGAACCGGCCTTCATCATCCTCGGCAAAGATTCCGATACTGGCGAGCGCGCGCAGCACGCGATACAACATGTCGCCCTTCACTCCGGCCTGTCTGCCAAGCTCGTCGGGATGCTTCGGTCCATCTGCAAGCAGGTCCGCAATTCGCAGCTCGGCCGCGACAAAGATCGCCTGAGTGGTCCAGTAACCCCGGATCAGCTGATTCATCTGAGCCTTGAGATCTACTCCTTCTGCCATTCCGCCTCGCTTTCTCGACTAAAGCCGCCGTCGAAATTAGCACACACTTCTTTTGAAGAGGCGCAACAATTTTCCTCTTGCGGTCGGGGGAGCAGGTGTATTCGAGCCGATGCACGGCTGAGCCGTTTAGTCAGCGTTGAAGGAAGTACACTGCGCTTCATCAAGGATCAGTGCCGGCTCCGCGCGCCGTTCAATTTGAAATGTTGGAGCTTGTAAATTAGAAGTAATCCTTCTAATTTGCACGCTGGAATCCGTTTTCCTTTACTACCGTATGAGCTTTGGCGAGAAAAATCGCGAATATCAAGAATGCCGCGCGAAGAAGGTTGTTCATCGTCTCCTCCACCAATCTTGGGAGTTCAAGACGGATCAAAAGTAGCGGCATCGTATTACGCACCGCAGCCAAGACAATGGACCAGCTGGACATGAGGCACGCTTCCGCAGCGCTGGTTATTTCGAAAATGCGCCTGGGGACTTGCCCTACGCCGAAGGGATCAACCGTGCGGGCTAGCTTGCTGTCGAAGAAGAGAAGCTCGACCATTTTCTCGGAGTCCACATGCCTCTCGATCTCGTCCTGCAATCCGGCGACCGCCCGTTTCGTGGCAGCGTCAATGACATCTCCCGATGAAAGGTAAACGAACTTTCCGTCGATACCGAAGGTAATCCACGCCGGGACATCTCGCGCCGAGTCGCCCTTAACAGACTGGCTTAAGGAAGCCTTCGAGAGTTCGGAGCGCCTGAGCTCTGCGTCCAAGAAATCGGCGCGTGAACCGCTTCTCTGGCGGCGCGGCGCTCAATGCCGGTCCCTCCGCTTGATCATCATCGCCCCTCTGGCCTATCACGATCACGGGCATCGGCTCTATCGCCAGCCCGCTTCCTTGTTGGTCACCGATCCGACTGCCGATGCGGTTCAAGTGCTCCAAGCCTACTTCTATCGCTGGGAAGTCGAAGTCGATCAGAAGGACGAAAAAGATGTGCTCGGTGTCGGCCAGGCTCAAGTCTGGTCCAAACAAGCCGTCTCGCACCAGCCTGCTTTTCATGTCGCTTCTTACGCCATGCTTCTGTTGGCCGCCATCCAATGCTTCGGCCTGAACTCGACCTCGGCTTTGCCTCCCTTGCCTCACTGGGCATACGCAAGCCCCCGCTCCGCCTCAGTGCCGCTCAGTTGATCGCTCGTCTCCGTTCTGAATTGCAGATGCTTGATTCTTCCCACTCCTCGGCTCGCCGTCCGCCCTCCTCGGATTTTACACGCGCTCTGCTCGAAAAGCAGATCGGCATGAAAATCCCCCTCCACCATGCGCGCCATCCTTGATTCTGCTTGGACTTAATCCCATGCTTTCAAACTTGAGACTCCTACCTCTGGTGGGAGGAACTGGCGGAATGGTTTGCGGTGATGCCGGCGGCTTGTGATTCTTTGCCTGGAAGCAGGCTGAGAGAATGGCATCGGCGGCGACGTTCCATGTTCGGAAAGAATCCGAATTGTTCGCTCGTGCAGCAGTCGGCAAAGTCGCGACCAACGCGACGAGATAGTCGCGGTTTTCGCCGAATCCGAAGAGGGCGGCCGACGGCAACCATCTGTATCTTCAGTTCCATCCGTAGAACGACCCGCGGTGTGCGATGTGCTTCTCGCGGGCCGTGTTGCCGGCTGCCGATCATTTCTCGGTTCGACGCGAATCGAATAACACAAATGAGTATCGGCCACGCCATCCGGAAGACTCTCTGCTGTATCGGACGATCGCGGGCCATCTGGAAACCTTTCTCGCTCGCCAGCAAGAACGCGGTCGCGAGGTCCCGCACTTTGTCGAACGCGAGATGCGGGCGTACTTGTCTTGTGGCGTGTTGGCCTGCGGTTTTTTGCGGCTCAAGTGTGAATCGTGTGGCAAGGATCGGCTCCTGCCCCTGTCTTGCAAAGGCAGAGCCGTGTGTCCGTCCTGTTGCGGACGCCGCATGGCCGATACCGCAGCGCACCTGGTTGACCGCGTGTTTCCGCATGTTCCCGTGCGACAGTGGGTGCTCTCGCTGCCCTTCGCCCTGCGCTACCGTCTGGCCTACGACTCGGAAATGGTGACTGCGGTATTAGTGGTCTTCATCCGAGCACTCTTCGGCCTGTATCGCCGCATGGCTCGGGATTACGGCATCGAACAAATCCAGTGCGGCGCCGTTACATTCGTGCAGAGATTTGGCTCGGCCGCCAATTTAAACTTACATTTCCATGTAATCGCAATCGATGGGGTTTACGCGCCGGGACTGGACGGAAAACCGGAGTTCTTTGCCTTACGGCCTCCGGAGACCGGTGAAGTCCGGGAGTTGGCCGAACTCCTGGCTAAGCGCATTCCCGCCTTGCTGAGGCGCCGCGGACTCGACACGACGCAATCGGGTGAAGAGGAGTCAGATCGCTTGGCGCGTGATCAACCTTGGCTGTCGGAGGTCTATGCCGCTTCCGTCTGCGGACGCATCGCCACCGGGCCAGAGGCCGGCCGCCGGGTTGCGGTTGGCGGTGACCGTGTCGATCCCGAAGGCATCGACAGCTCTGCCGGTCCACGCTGCGCCGCCGTCGCGGGTTTCAGTCTGCACGCAAATGTCGCCATTGCCGCACGAGACCGGCTCCGCCTTGAACGGTTATTTCGATATGCGGCGCGCCCGCCTCTGTCGATGGACCGATTGGAGGCATTGCCGGATGGGAGGCTCCGATACTGGTTTAAGACTGCCTGGCGAAATGGGACGACTCACGCGATCTTTGAACCGCTCGAGTTCATGGAGAAACTGGCGGCGTTAGTGCCCACTCCACGCGCGCATCTTGTTAGGTTTCACGGGCTGCTGGCTCCGGCGGCAAAGTGGAGGCCGGCAGTCGTCCCCAATAACGCAACAACAGAAGCACCGTTGGACTCTCCAGACATATCCACAATCACTGCGGCTTCGAGCGTCGTCGGCCCTGCCGATGGCAGAACTCAGAAACCTGCGAATGGAGCCGAACGGCGTGGGCGAAACTATACGTGGTCTGAACTCATGAAACGCGTGTTCGCCGCAGACGTCTTGGCTTGTCCTGATTGCGGGGGCAGGCTTCGCATCCTGTCAACGCTCCGCCCTCCAGAAATCACACGCAAGATTCTGGACCATCTCGGAATTCCGTCACGCCCGCCTCCAGTCGCCCCGGCCATCTCCACGCCACTTCCTTTCGCCTTCGAATAA
>QHXA01000004.1:3327-12867 GCA_003222755.1 Acidobacteriota bacterium | reverse complement strand
GGGGCCTTGAATCCGCTGATTTTGGCCGCGCTGCGCGATTGCTCTTAATTCGGTTCTCGGAGGTTCTCGCCGCCTGGGGAAGTTTACATAACGCGTCATTGGACTAAACCGCCTGCTGGCGGTAGGGGGAAGAGCGAGACGTTGATCGCCCGCACCGAAAGCCCACGGCAATCCTACAGTGCATCACTGACTCTTCTTTTCAGATAAGGCTCGTTGCGAAAGGATGGAGCCCGCTGCTTGCAGCAAATTTCATCTCGCAAAGGAGCTTTCCATGACACCACTTCGACAACGCATGGTTGAGGACATGACGGTGCGGAATCTGGCACCGACGACCCAAGCCACCTACGTGCACCAGGTTTCGATGTTTGCACGGCACTTCGGCCGATCGCCGGAAATGCTCGGTCCGGAGGAGATTCGCTCGTACCAAGTCCACTTGGCAATGGAAAAGAAATTGGCACCCAGTTCTATCAGCACGGCTGTAGCCGCGCTGCGTTTCCTTTATAACGAGACACTCCACAAGCATTGGGCGTTAGAAGAAGTTATTCCAATGCCGAAAATACCCAACACGTTGCCGGTGGTTCTCAGTCCCGAGGAAGTTCTGCAGTTTCTCGAGGATGTGCCCCATATCAAACACCGCACGATTTTGACGACCTGTTACGCAACAGGCTTGCGAATCTCGGAAGCCGTGCACCTGAAGCCCGCCCATATCGACAGTGAGCGTATGGTCATTCGTGTGGACCAAGGTAAGGGGCAGAAGGACAGGTACGTGATGCTTTCGCTCCGGCTGCTAGAAACGCTGCGCCATTGGTGGCGAACTGAAAGGCCCCAGCACTGGTTATTCCCCGGCAAGTCTGCCTCTAAGCCCATCACGCGACACGCTGTTGAAAAAGCCTGTCAAGAAGCCTACAGCCGCTGCCGGATTCCCAAGCCCATCACGCCGCATAGCTTTCGTCACGCGTTTGCCGTCCATATGCTGGAAAACGGAACCGACGTCCGCACGATCCAGTTGCTGTTAGGGCATCGCAGTTTGTCGACGACAGCAAACTACTTGCGCATCGCAACAACCAAGGTCTGTTCCGCGACCAGTCCGCTGGATTTGCTGCCGCGTCCCGTGGATGCCAAAGCGTTCCTTCCGCCCCAGCACAACTGAGCATTCGGGGCCCGGTGGATCGTCCGAAGCCGGAACTGGCGGATATTTTCCGCCGCTACGGCGAAGCTTATCGTCAAAAGTCCGGCGCATCGCTATCCACTGCACAGCGACGCGTCATGACCGCAATTGAAGTGTGTCGCACCGCCGCTCTCGGCGGTCACGTCGAGGTGTGTGACCGGTGCGGCCACCAGCGTGTCTGGTACAACTCCTGTTCCGATCGTCACTGTCCCAAATGCCAGTCCCTGGCGCGCGCCGAGTGGATTGAGAACCGACAATCCGAGCTTCTCCACGTTCCCTATTTTCACGTTGTCTTTACAGTGCCGGAAGAGATTGCCGACATCGCCTTGCAGAACAAGCGGACCGTCTACGACATTCTCTTCCGTTCCACCGCCCAAACCCTGACCACCATCGCTGCCGATCCCCAGCACCTGGGTGCCGAGATCGGCTTTTTTGCTGTACTCCACAGTTGGGGTCAGACTCTGCTTTTTCATCCCCATCTGCATTGCGTCGTTCCCGGCGGCGGACTCTCACCCGACGGCAAGACTTGGATCTCCTGCCGGCCTCGCTTCTTCCTGTCTGTAGACGTGCTGTCCTGTCTGTTCCGCCGCTTGTTTCTGAAGTATCTACAACAGGCCTTTGACTCCGGCCAGCTACAGTTCTTCGGCTCGCTAGAGAAACTGCGCGACCCACACGAATTTAGCTTCTACCTCGCCCCCCTGAAACAGAGCAAATGGGTGGTCTACGCCAAGCCGCCCTTCGGCGGACCGCAACAAGTGCTCAACTATGTCGGCCGCTACACTCACCGTGTGGCGATCTCCAACAACCGCTTGGTCGATATTGAAAATAATCATGTGAGTTTTTATTGGAAGGATTATCGCGATAACGGTCAACAAAAGACGATGACGCTATCGGCGGTGGAGTTCATTCGTCGTTTTCTAATTCATATCCTGCCGGATGGATTCCAACGTATCCGCTACTATGGCTTCCTGAGCAACCGTCACCGAGAAGAAAAACTTGCTCTCTGCCGTCAGCTGTTGGGAATGCCGGATGTCGATCCGGAAATAGCACCGGGGAGCCAGCCAAGCGATTACGATTTCGACGAACTTTACGAAAAACTGACGGGTTCCTCCTTACGGCAATGTCCCATCTGTCGCCAAGGCCGAATGGTCGTCGTTGAAATCCTGGCCCAAGCTGTTCCGGCATTCATGGATACATCATGATGACTTCACCCGACTCTAGACCACGACGAACAGAAACGCACAATCGGAGCCGTCGTCGACGTGTGTCTGTATCGTTCCCGGCTTGCTGCCCAGAACACTCCAAACTCACCGCATCCGCCCGTCTTCCACACCAGTTGCCTTCGCCAGGACACTGGTTAGCGAAAATCCTATCGCGCTTCCTACGCGCACCCAGGCAAACCTGCCGGTTTCGAAACATCGGTCAAACATTCAATACACGTTTGCAATTCAACGACCAAGGCTGCCACATCCTCCCCGCGGTTTAGCCCAACACGTTTTTATCCAACCGCCGCGGCTTTCGACATCTCGTCTCCGCCTCTACACGGTTCGCCGCGGCGCTCGGCTAAAAACGCTCTGTTTTATGTAAACTTCCCCAGGCGGAGAACCTCCGAGAACCAAATCAAGACGAGCAATCGCGCAGCGCGGAGGATTCAAGATCAAATCAGCGGATTCAAGGCCCCAATTGCACAAATCGAAGCACACGAATCCCGCACCCGGTTTTTAATCCGTGTTCAGAACCAGTCGAGTTGGACAGTGTGTTCGGCAACGGCCGCTGCCAGAGGCGGAGCGCGCGAGGGCAGGCCGAGACGGTCTACCATCCGTCCCATGTACCACTGGACCGACTCGATGATCCGCGTGCACGTCTTTTATTGTGTCCTGGCTTTGACGATAGCCTCTTTGTTGGTTAGGCAGCTGCATCTCAAGGGAATCGACATCAGCATCCCACGTCTGTTCGACCTTCTCAAACAGATCTATGAACTTGCCCTGATCTGGCCACGAGGCCCCGGCCGGACATCTCGCCAGCAGGGCGACAGTTTTCAACTTTCCGAAACCGGGCCCGAGCGGAAAAAATCTTCGAAGCCCTGGATCAGCGTCCCTTCGCACCGTCGGTTGTATAATACAAAGACCGGTGACGATCTCCTTGCAGAATCAGCGCGAAATCGATAGTCTCGCGCGTAAGTAGGAAAGTCGGGCTAGAGTGATCCAGGTTGCAATGGTTGGGGACAACTGAGCGTTGAGCCAGTTGGTCATGCGACGAGCACTGGATGATCCATACGCCGGGGGCGTAACTCAATGCTGCCTTTATGTTTTCCGTTTTAGCATCAATGGGCATACGACGCCGGCGCGCCGGACGAGGAGGAGAATCTCCAGTTTCGCTCGGCCGTCGAGGAATTCCAATGCGATCAGAAGCTGCCGGTGATCGGAACGTGCGACGAGCGGACGCGGAAGCTCTTGCTCGCGCTGCACGGGTGCTGATGGACTGGACGCGATGAGCGACGACGGCGAGATCCACAGCCAGAGCACCGGGGGCATCGTGGCCGACCATCCGGAGCGACCGACGCACCAGTTACTGGTCGGCCCCTCGCTCGGTGTCGAGTTCAATACGCTCCAGGCGCGCATCACCCCACTCGCGTGCTGGCGGATCGAGGATATTCGCTTCGCGTTCGACGCCTCGTTCCCCCTTCCGCCCATCTCGGAGGAGATGTCTGAGCTCAAGAAACTGATCGACAAACACACGTTGAAGGACCCGCGGACCGAGGCTCCGTGCAAGCCCTCGCTCTCGATTTTTGGTCATGCCGATCCGACCGGCAATGATGACTACAACAAGCGCCTGAGCGGCCGAAGGGCGACGGCGATCTACGGCGTGCTGACCCGCGACACGGAGCTGTGGGAAGAACTCTTCGCCGATAAGTCCGGCGGCGACGACTGGGGGACCCGCGAGATTCAGGTCATGCTCGAGCGCATCGGCCACGCGCCTGGATCGGTCGATGGCGTCGAAGGCGAGCAGACGCGGCGCGCGATCAGGGAGTTTCAAGGATCGCGCGACTTGGAGGTCGACGGCAAGGCCGGCCCCAGAACGCGTGAGGCCATGTACATGGCCTACATGGAGTCCGTGTGTGTCGACGGAGAGGGCGTCCCCTTCTCGGTCCAGAAGCGCGATTTCCTGGCGAAGGGACTCGATCCCGATGGCAAGGGCGACTACCAGGGGTGCGGCGAATTCAACCCCGTGCTGATGTTCTCCAAGGAAGAGAGCGAAAAGTTCAAGAAGAACAAGACTCAGCGCGACCAGGAGAACGCTCCCAACCGACGCGTGATGGTGTTCCTGTTTCGCGCCGGCATTCACGTCGACCCGGGACTCTGGCCCTGTCCCCGCGCTCGGCAGGGCATCACCGATTGCGAGAAGCGCTTCTGGTCAGACGCCACGCAGCGTCGCAAATTTCAGGACAGCCGCCGCGAGTTCAAGGACACCGAGGACACCTTTGCGTGCCGGTTCTACCATCGGCTGGCGAGCCATTCGCCGTGCGAACGGGCTGGAAGGCCCGCCGCCGGCGAGGGCTGGATCATTCGTGTCGAGTCCGCGGAATTCGAACCCGACGACGCCGTCGTCCTCGAATCGCCATCGCTCGGGTACCGGCACTCTTTGACCGCAGCCGTCGCGACAAGCGACGGCGATTTCCTGGAGTTCAACTTCCCACCCGGGCCCGAGGGTGACTACGTGGTCTCCGTGATTCTATCCGGCGTTTCGTACATTGCGTGGAGAGGCCTGCACCTGCCTTCTGACGACAAGGGCGTTCAACCACCCGATATCGACTATGCCGCCGATGCCGAAGAACCCAATGTCTATTCCCAATTCGAACCCGATGGGGAACGCGAAGTGATTCCCCGCATTTGCAGCTAGTCACGTCATGGGCACTCAGCTTCAGCTCAGCAAAGTCAACGTGCGGGTGGCCTTTCCCGACAAGAAGGGGCACGGCCCCGCGGACATCGGCACTCATGTCTGGATGGATGTACCCGGCGGAGCCAAGCCCTCGGAGTTCAAGTCTCAGCATTTCGAAGTGGTCAAAGACTCCAAGGACGCGGCGGTTCGCCGTCTCAAGCCAGTCTCGAGCAACACCAGGGCCACGGCCACGATCGATCACAGCGAAACCTATTGGTGTCTCTGGTCCGTCCCCGGCCAGGCTCTGACGGTCACCGATGGCTTTAAGAAAACCCAGGGCTTCGGCTGGCCCCTTCTCGCTCCCCACACGAGCGGTGGAGATCTCATTCTCCCCAACACCCGTTCCGTCATCATTCGAGAGTTCAACCTTTCCGGGGGGACCACGCCGGACATGGCATCCGTTCGGGATCTCGCGAAAGACTTCTACACGGATCTCCACATCGCGCTGCAGTTCGACGCTCAGCCGACACCTACATCCGATCGCCGTAACAAACAGATTCCTTCGCTCTTCTCCGACGAGGGCAACCCGAGGGCGCTCCGCGACGTTCGGGCACTGAATACCAAGCCGGGCTCCGCATTCGCACCCGTCGTCCTGGCCTTGGACGAAGTCCCATGGGTCGACCGGGACAAACGGAAGAAGACCATCTTGCTGATCTGGATCAAGAACTTCGCGGAATTCGATCCAAAGGCGAACAAGTGGGTCGATGCGGATGCCCGCGGGTTCGCCGCGAATACGTCCCACATCGGCATCGGCATGCAGTACGAATATGCCATCTTGGGAAACCTTTCCCCGTTCCCATCGGTCGTCTTCATCGCCACCGCGAGCCGTGGGGACAACTACATTCTCGCCCACGAGCTGGGGCATGCGCTCTTGGCGGAGCCGGGCTGGGGAAGGGAGCTGATTGCGACTCCCACTGTGGAGAATGCGAGGAAGTACACGGACCGCGTCACGAAGGTCCTCACGGATCTCAGGCTGGGCATGCCGACGGATGAGGTGATCAAACTGCTTCCGGCAAAGGAGCACGAAAAGGAAACGAGGAACCTGATGTTCGCCAAGGGCATCAAGGACGCCAAGGGGGTCTCGCCTCGAGATCAGCTCACCTTTCTCCAGGTGGCGTTGATCCGCAAAGCCCAAGAGCTGAGGTGGCCCGAGGAGGTCGAGACCGAGGTCGGAGCGATATCGCCCGGGGCGGAGGAAGAAGTCGTGGTCTGACGGCGGCGCGGCTCCCGGCGTTCGCGTTTTGCCATGCGGATAAGCGGTTTAAAGGTGGTCGTCAAGTATGTCGCCGGCCGATACTGTCACATAAATGCGGCTTGGACTAAACCGCCTGCTGGCGGTAGGGAGAAGGACCGAGACGTTTTGTCGCCCGCCGCGAGAGTGCGCGCAACTGGCGAGATGCTGAGCAGATAGAACTCCGTAAAGTGAAAAGGCATGGTCGAAAGCGCTAGCGTCCTCGTTGACAGCTCAGTTTGGATCGATTTTTTTCGAGGATGGAGTCCGCTGCGACAGCCATGGCATGGATAACTAAAACAAGGCGCGTGGTTATCTGCGGCCAGATCAAACAAGAGGTTCTCCAGGGCAGCCGCGATTTGAGGGCGTTCCAAAAACTGGAGAAGCAGATGTCGATTTGGGACTATGAACCGGAAGTCGCTGAAGATTTCATCGAGGCCGCACGCATTTTCTCCGAACTCCGCTGGAAAGACTTAACTGTTCCCCCAGCGACTGCCTGATAGCGGCTGCGCCAGGCGCCTCACTCTGCCCCTGTACACGACCGATGCGGATTTCGATTCCATTCCGAGTTTAACGCGCCTCACTTTGCCCTGATCTGCTCGCTGAAATCCATGTCAAGAATGATGAAATCGGCGCCTGTAAGGCGTTAACCTAATTTCCTTATGCACTATCTACTCATTTACGACGTTGCCCCGGACTATCTGCAGCGTAGGGGCGAGTTCAGGAACGAGCACCTTGCACTCGCATGGAAGGCGTGTGAGCGTGGCGAACTGATTCTCGCTGGAGCCTTTGCCGACCCAGCGGACGGAGCTGTTCTACTGTTTGAGGGTAGTTCACCGGAAGCTGCCGAGCGCTTCGCCGCTGCCGACCCTTATGTGAAGCATGGCCTGGTGACGCGCTGGCGCGTGAGACAGTGGGCGACAGTTGTTGGACCGACCGCCAGTTCGCCCATCAAAATGTAACGAAATGGTGGAGGTCATCGTTCTGGGGCGGGTACTTGTTCGATCGTCCCCTTCAGCGAAAACAGCCAAACGCTATCGCCGCGCGGTGAGGCGGCGAAGAGGTTCCCCGCCGAGTAAACAACGATGTACTCTTCACCTTCGTATTGGAAAACGGCGGCCGGAGCGTTCACGCCGGCGCCGGTCTGAAATTCCCAAAGGCGTCTGCCATTCGAGGAGTCGAGTGCGGTGAGCCGGCCGTCATTTCTTCCCACGAAGACAAGGCCGCCGGCGGTTGTAACCGATCCGCTGTAACAGACATCTCTCCATCGTTGCTGCCACACGAGACGATTCGTTTTCATGTCCAATGCGGCAAAAATTCCGGTGCCGGGAATTGGAGAGCCTCCAAATGCACCTCCCAAATAACGGCCGCCGTGTCCTTCCTCGGGAATAGCCTGATTCTCTTCGCCGCCTTTGAACAGGTTCACACTATCCGTGCCGCACACGTAGAAATAGTTCGTGGCGGGATCGTAGGAGCTTGGCGGCCAGTTGGCGCCGCCTCGCGGAGCGGGTTTGGCGACGACTCCGTCTGTCCAAAACGGAGTGAAGATGCGGCCCTGGTTCACCAAAGGATAATCCTCAAGAGGGATATCGATTTGATGAGGAACGAAGGCGTCGCCTCGCGGGAACGGTTGGGTTGCCGACGTCAGCTGGCGCGGCTCTTGCGGCACGGCCTTCTCGTCAATCCCAATCAACGGTTTTCCATTCGTGCGATCCAGAATGTATACCCAGCCGGTTTTGCTCGCCTCGGCGACGGCTTTTCGGATGCGGCCATTAATCTTCACGTCGAAGAGGATGACCGGATTGGGAGAATCGTAATCCCAGATATCGTGGTGGACTTGTTGAAAGTGCCAACGGTACTTTCCGGTCTTGGCCTCCACGGCCAGAACAGAAACCGAGAAAAGATTGTCCCCGCGGCGGATGCGTCCGTTGAAATCCGGGCCGGGATTGCCGGTCGTGAAATAGATGAGACCCAACTCCGGATCGACGGCCGGCGTTTGCCAAATCGTGGCGCCGCCGTGCTTCCATGCATCGTTGTCCTGCGGCCAGGTTTCATGGCCGATTTCGCCCGGGCCGGGAATCGTGTAGAACGTCCACATCAGGCGGCCACCTTCTGCGTCGTACGCTTTGACGCGGCCCCGAGTACCGTTCTCTCCTCCGGCGAATCCGACGATGACGCGCCCATCAAAATAAAGAGGCGCGGCTGTAATCGTATAGCCTTCTTGCCAGCGCTCGGCCTGGATGGACCAGACCGGTTTCCCGGATTTTTCATCGAGGGCCACCAGATGGCCGTCCAACTGGCCGACGTAAATCTTGCCTTCACCAAGGGCGAGCCCGCGGCTTGTCCAGCCGCAACACACGGTCGAGATTTTCTCGTCAAGCTTCGCTTGATACTTCCAAAGGATCTGACCCGTTTTCACGCTGATCGCGAAAACATCATCGGCTCCCGTAACGATGAACACCACGCCTTCATGAACAATCGGCTGCGCTTCACCCGAGTATTTGGCGTTGGCGCCTGAACCGTCGAGCCGAACCCGCCACACACCTTTCATATTTGCGATGTTCTGGCGGTTGATCTGCGTCAGCGGCGAGTAGTTCTGGTTGAAAAGATTTCCGCCGCTCTTCAGCCAGCTATCGGTGGGAAGCGCAGCCAGATCATTAGGCCGCTGGGAATAAAGCGGCGATTTGCTCGTTAACAACAGAACCGAAGTAACAAGGGCAAGCAAACAGCGGATGTTCTTTTCCAAGTCACGCCTCCGGGAAAACTGTAGCTGGCGGTTATGAGCGCAGCGAATCTCGGAGCTCCTAGACCGTAGGCACTCACGAAAGCGCCGGTGCAGCACACCTAAAAATGCGCGCATTTTATCACCGGCGCCAAGCAGCACACCACGGGGCAGGGAATTCACCGCAGAAACGCAGACAACTTTGGGTTTTGTTCGTTGACGACGTGAACTGTATGCCGCGTATCATTCCGAACTTCAGTGGTGTTTTTCTCTGCGCCTCTGCGATGAATTCCCGTTAGTTGCGGCTATGCCGCTTGGAATATTTCGATTAGGCTGCGGCTTTATTCAGATGAATGGGCGTTTCGTAAAGAAAGCAGAATATCGAGAAAAAAGGTTACGAATATGGAGGCGCCATGATTATCGTTCGAGTCCGATACGATCGTTGTAACGGCCCTTAGAAATTCTCGACGAGGAACCAGA
>QHXA01000004.1:0-3227 GCA_003222755.1 Acidobacteriota bacterium | reverse complement strand
CGCCATCAGTGACGCCGCGGAGAGAGGTAGCCGGTGAAAATACTATCGGTGAACGTGGGTTTGCCGCGCGAATTCGAGTACAACAATCACACATTCATGACAGGTATCTTCAAGACTCCTGCCCTCGGTAAAGTCCGCGTGAGAAAGATGAACCTCGAGGGCGATGGGCAAGCGGACCTCTCCGTTCATGGTGGCATGGACAAAGCGGTTTACGCGTATCCCTCTGAACATTACGGTTTCTGGAAGGAAGCATACCCGTGGCTGGAGATGCCATGGGGAATGCTGGGGGAGAACATTACCACGGAAGGTATAGATGAACATCTTGTGAATATTGGGGACCAGTTTGCCTTCGGATCGTCGATCTTGAGGGTGACCCAACCGCGGCTGCCGTGTCAGAAGCTTGCTGCCAAATTCGGTGGTGCCGATGTCGGCAAGCAAATGATAGCGGGCCGGCGGACTGGATTTTACCTGTCCGTGGTCTGGGAGGGTGAAGTTGCCGCCGGAGATTCCATCGAGCTGCTTCATCGCCACAACAACAGTATGAAAGTCAGCGACGTCGTCCTGCGCCATCGAAACAGATGCCCTGCCAGAGACCTGGAGAGCGCACTTTGCAAAGAAGCTTGCCGGCTTAGGAACGCACCCGTGACACAAAGGCACAACGAAAGCCGGCATCACGATTTTTATTTGCCACCGTACTCAGCGCGGAACAGGGAAGCCTGGGCCTCAGCGCCTACCGATGTCTTCTTGGTGAACGTCCGCGCTCGCGCTTCTAAGAACACCGTCTCGCCTCCGATCCGGCGGAGTTGTCAGTTACATGGTCGGCATTATGAACGGTGTGGCCGATGGCGCGCGGGCTGATCTGGACACGAACGATAGCAAAGATGTGTCCGGCCGCCTGCTCGTGCGGCCATTCCACAAGACCGCGACCCCGCTCAAAGACTTCGGCTTGGCGATGGCCGGCTCCAGAGGATGGCAGTCGGGAGTCGCGGCGCTTCCCTCATTCCGGACACCGTCTCTGCAGCAGTTCTATTTCTCTTACAACGGCGCGACGGCCGAGGGCCTGCGGATGAGGTACTCGCCGCAGTTCTTTTACTACTACAAAGCATTTGGAGCCTTCGGCGAGTACGTGCGCACTGAGACGCCGATTCGGAAGACCGCAGTAACGACCGATGTTGCCCACGAAGCCTGGCAGGTCGCGGCATCCTACGTCTTGACCGGCGAAGCTGCAACGGATGCCCCCGCCGGCGTGCGACCGCGCGCGAACTTCGATTTCGGCAATGGCCATCTGGGCGCGTTTCAAGTCGCTGCCCGGTATCACACGCTGAAAATCAATGACCGGGCGTTCGAATTCAATCTTGCAACCGCCGGCTCGAGCCGCAAGGCGGAAGCCTGGACAGCCGGACTGAATTGGATACTCACCGGGAACTTGAAATACACATTCAATTTCGAGCGAACCGTATTCGACAGGAATGCCAATGGCGCCCGCAAAGCGGAAAAGGCTTTCGTCTTCCGCACACAGGTGTATTTCTAACGCGGGCTCACCCGCATGAAAAGTTTATGCCATATAAAAATGCCGCTTTAATGAAGTCGATTGGATCAGTCCTGTTGTCCGCGCTGCTTGTCACCGCCTGCAGCGCCAGCAGCGCTAATACGAGCGGAGATTCGCGCACTGAGGGCGCACGTTCCATCGAACTGCTGAACGTTTCCTACGACGCGACACGGGAACTCTGGCGCGATATCAATGCCAACTTCATCTCCAGTTACAAGAAGCAAACCGGAAATAACGTGTCCATCAAACAATCGCACGCTGGTTCCAGCACGCAAGCGCGGGCTGTCATCGACGGGCTCGAAGCGGACGTCGTCACGATCGCCTCTGTTATCGACGCCGATGCCATTCGCCAGAAGGGACTCATCAAAAATGGATGGATTGATCGACTGCCGCAGCGATCGCTGCCTTATTACTCCACGATCGTTTTCGTCGTCCGAAAAGGAAATCCCAAAGGCATCAAGGACTGGACGGATCTGGTGAAGCCCGGCATTCAAATCATCACTCCGAACCCGAAGACCTCGGGAAATGGTTACTTGAGCTTCTTCAGCGCCTGGGGTTCGGTGGTCCTGCGCGGCGGATCCCGAGAGGATGCGATCAATTTCATAACGAAGCTGTACAAGCAGGTTCCGGTTCTGGATTCCGGCGCGCGCGCGGCAACCACCACTTTCGTTCAGAGAGGAATTGGTGACGTCCACCTCGCTTGGGAAAACGAAGCACACTTCGAAGTGCGCGAGGCGAAGGGAGAATTGGAACTCGTCTACCCGCCGATCAGCATCCGTGCAGAACCTCATGTGACCGTGGTCGACGCCAATGTCGACCGGAGAAATACTCGCGCCGCGGCTGAGGCGTACCTGAACTACCTGTACACCGATGATGCTCAGGACACCATTGCCAAGCATTACTACCGGCCTAGCAACGAAGTCTTCTTGAAGAAGCACGCCGCGACATTTTCCGAGATGAGATTCTTCAATATCACGGAGATTGCCAAGGACTATTTTGACGCTCACAAGCAGTTCATCGCTGAAGGCGGCGTCTTCGACTCAATCTACAAACCCAAATAGCTATAGGGGCGGTGTATTACCACATGTGTCCTAATTAGCAACGGAAGGTTCGCTAAAGCTCAATAGCGGCGCGGAAGGGGTTCCTCGCACCCCTGTCGGGGTGCGGTTCTTAGGTACGGCAAATACCAGGGGTGGCTCGCTTCGCTCGCGCACCCCTGGCTAATTTTCTTGCACGCCTCCGGCGTGCGGAAACGCAGCCCGGAGGGCTGCCAGGAGATTAGCGGAGCGGGGGAAAAATATGGCAAGCATTAATCGAAAAGTGTTGCCGGGGTTCTCCTTGAGCTTGAGCTATGCGCTCTTATATCTGGGCATCCTGGTACTCCTTCCGATATCCGCATCCCTGTTCAGAGCGGGTTCGCTCTCGTTCCACGAATTCTGGACGCTGTTTGGACCGAACGCGCGCGAGCAGCTTATCTCCTGACCTTTGGAGCCGCGTTTATTGCAGCCGTGGCGAATCTATTCTTGGGTCTGATTCTCGCCTGGGTCTTGGTCCGCTACAGTTTTCCAGGCAAGAAGATCGTGGATTCGTTGGTCGATCTGCCATTAGCGCTGCCGACAGCCGTCGGCGGCCTCGTTTACGGCAGTCTGTATGTTGAGAACGGTTGGCTGGGACAGTA
>QHXA01000761.1 GCA_003222755.1 Acidobacteriota bacterium | reverse complement strand
ATCCGGCGGGGACTCTGCATTATAGCGAGTGGAAGACCACCGAATCGCGGCTTCTTGAAACGGACAACTTCGCGAACGTGGGACTGGAAATCGAACCAACGCGAATTCCCGATCAATACAATGCTGTGGTTCGCACCGCCACAAAGACAAACTCGCGGACCGATTTCCTGTTCAATCTTCTTAAAGGCGCTCCCGTCCACACTTCGTATGTGGACGTTTGGAACATCGGCAATAGCGGCATCAACTTTAATGGGAACTATCGATGGGACACGGATCGCCGCCGCGCCGAAGGTCGATTGAAAATACCGGTGCCCATCGCGGGTCTGGTACACCTGGAAATCGGGAACACATGGCGATATGAGCGCTGGGATCTTTCACCCACAATTCGACCGGAGTCGCGGCCGCGGGCGCGTTTCGATTACAAGGCGAACGCGCTGCAGGTCCGAGTGAAACACATTCCGCATTATCGCGTGGAGGTTGCTGCAGGGTTCGAATATCGGAATCGCGCTGCACGAGGCGCTCTTCCCGAGTTATTCACCGACAGCCGCAATACGGGGAAGTTCAGTGTAGAAACGAATCTGCGCCTTCTTGACGGCAAGCATCAAAACCGATTGCATCTCGAAGCCTTTGCCGCACGCCGCTCGGTTATTGGAAATACACAGTTCACCGGCGGCGTGGCTGAACTGAAGAATCGCGTGACGTTGTCCAGACCGACACGGACGTATTTAAACTGGTCGCTGAAAGGCGGCACTGCGCGCGGCGCTCTTCCGGTTGAAGATTATTTTGTTCTGGGGCTCGACACGCACCCGGCGAATCTGCTTCGCGGGCATACTGTGGCCGATCATGGTCGATACGGTCGTGGGCCAATGGGGACCGATTTCGTCCTCATGAACACCGACATCGAACGGCGGCTCGCAACGATTCCTTTCTTTAACACGGTGAGTATTCCGTTCATCTCCGTGAAATGGAACCTGTTTTTTGATGGAGCCAAAACCTGGGACCGTAACCGCATTTTCAGACAAAGCAAGCTGCTGCTGGATACCGGCGGCGGCCTCCGTTTCGAAACTCCAACCTACTCGTTCAATCTCGTCTATGGAAGATCCCTGCGAGAGGGAAAGAATGTTCTCTTCGCGTATTACGAACGGCGACTCTGGTGAACGCATCGCCCCGCCGTGCGTTACCGCAGATCTTTTCGAATATCCATGTTCCGAACCAGCCGGTGTAAATAGTTGGGATGCAAATCGAGCAGCCTGGCAGCTTCAGTGAAGTTGCCGCCGGCCTGCTCGAGAGCTTTGATGATGAGTTGGCGTTTCACGCTGCTTACGGAGTCGTGATACCGCAGTACCGCGCCACGCGCGGGGAGGTTGGTTTCCACGAGCGCCTCCGGCAAATCTTCCGGACGAATGTGGTCGGACATCCCCAAGACCACAGCCCGCTCCAAGGCATTCTGTAGCTCGCGCACATTTCCGGGCCAATCGTACTGTTTCAGCAGTGCATGGGCTTCGGGCGAAATCCCGCTGACGGGGCGATTGGCTTGCCGTGAATACCTTTGAACGAAGTAGCTTGCCAGCAGAGGGATGTCTTCCCGCCGCTCGCGTAACGGCGGCAACGTGACGCACAGGACATTCAGCCGGTAAAACAAATCCTGGCGGAAGCGATTCGTTTTGACCGCTTCATCGAGATTACGGTTCGAGGCAGCGATGAGCCGGATATCCACCTTGATCGGCCGAGTCCCGCCCACGCGCTCAAACTCGCGTTCCTGAAGTACACGAAGCAGCTTGGCCTGGAGCGGCAAGGCGAGTTCACCGATCTCATCGAGAAACACCGTACCGCCATCGGCAACCTCGATCTTGCCTTTTTTTTGCGTGATCGCCCCGGTGAATGCGCCGCGTTCATGGCCAAACAGCTCGCTTTCCAACAGCGACTCCGTCAGTGCAGCGCAGTTGATGGCAACAAACGGCCGATTTGCTCGCTTGCTGTTCCGATGAATCGCCCGCGCGACCAATTCCTTACCCGTTCCGCTCTCACCCAGAATCAGCACTGTCGAATCGGTAGGCGCGACTTTGCTGAGGAACTGATACACGTCCCGCATGCGTGTGCTGTCGCCTACCATGTCGTGCTCGATGTTGATTTCTTCCTGCAGCCGCCGGTTCTCACTTTCGAGCCACTCCACGTAGCGCGCGTGCTCCAGGGCCACGGCCATAACGGATGCAATTGCAGTCAGCAGATGTAGATGATGTTCGTCGAGACGCACGTCCAAACGCGTCGTGTCCGCGTAAATGACGCCCAGTTTTGAACCGAACACCAGCAGCGGTACGCATAGCAATGAACGGATTTGCGAAACCACCAGGCTTTCCGTTGGGCGGAACTGCTGATCACTGAGAACATCATTCGCCATCACAGCGACACCGTCGTGCAGTACCTGGCGAGCGATGGTCCGGCTGATCCGAAATGGCTCAGCAAGCTCTCCCTTGCGTTCACGGTATATGGCGGAAGTGAACTCGTCAGAATTCTGGCCGACCAGAAGGATGGCG
>QHXA01000760.1 GCA_003222755.1 Acidobacteriota bacterium | reverse complement strand
AAACCAATGCGCCACTGCAACTGGCGCGGTTCCGGCGTGAATGGAATGGGCGTTGGCGCCGGCGCGTCCTCAATTTGGGCGGTTGCCACGGCAGCTACGGCAATGCACCAAACAAGCGGAATGAACCATGGCCTCATGGCTGCCGCACAGTAACAGTCAATGTATAGCGGCCGGTCGTATTGCGCTGGCTGAAGACCTGGACATAATAAGTGATGTTGGATTCGGCGAGAAAAGAACAGTCAATGTCTGCGCCGGGCTTGCGGACATATTCGAGTGTTTTGTCCTGGATCAGACTCTTTGTCGCGTCGAAGATGCGCAGGCCGGGGACCAACTTCGCTGAGCCATTCATCATGTGCACGTCCAACCGGTATGAGCTTTGAAGCGGATCGATGCGGTAGAAATCCATGTCGCTCCCGTCGACAATGTTCCCTTCAACCGGTTTCGACAACTCGATGGCCCGAGCGTCCGATATCCCTCTCCGCGCCGTATCAAACGTGAAGTTGTTCGAGCTCGGCGTCGTTGGCACGACCCACATAACCCCGATGATGAGCAGTAAGGTTGCCGCGGCGCCGGCGAGTAGCCGAACGTCCAAAGATCGAACGCGGCCGAACCATGTTTCCGGAGCCATGGCTACTTCTTCAACGATTTTTCGATTTTCGCCCACGTGTCGCGAAGCGTGACGGTGCGATTGAAAACGGGGGCGTTTGGTTTGGAATCCAGATCCACACAGAAATAACCGAGCCGTTCAAATTGGTAGCGGTCCAACGGTTTTGCACCCTTCAGACTCGGTTCCACTTGGCATCCGGTGAGCACGTCGAGTGAAGTGGGATTGATCGGCGATTCGTTGTCCGGCTTCTCTTCGTTGAAAAGCCGATCGTACAGTCTCACTTCAGCAGCCATCGCATGCGCCGCCGATACCCAGTGCAACGTTGCTTTCGGGGACGGCTTGCCCGCAGGCGCATCACCACCGCGCGTTGCCGGATCATAGGTGCATCGCAACTCGACGATGTTGCCCGAGCCATCCTTCACGACGTCTTTGCAGGTAATGAAATAGGCATAGCGCAGCCGGACTTCGCGTCCTGGAGCAAGCCGGAAGAACTGCTTCGGCGGGTTCTCCCGAAAATCGTCCTGCTCGATGTAAAGCACGCGGCTGAACGGCACTTTCCGGCTGCCGGCGGCCGGGTTCTCTGGATTATTAACGGCATCGAGCTCTTCGGTTTCATTCTCAGGATAATTCTCAATGACGACGCGCAACGGTCGCAGGACCGCCATGACCCGTGAGGAATGCTTGTTCAGATCCTCGCGGATCGCGTGCTCGAGTTGAGCGACGTCGACAATCACGTCCCGCTTTGCAACGCCAATCGCGTCGCAAAAATTGCGGATAGCCTCAGGCGTGTATCCACGCCGGCGGAGACCGTTCAGTGTCGGCATGCGAGGATCATCCCACCCGCTGACGATCTTTTCGGTTACCAGCGTGAGCAGCTTTCGTTTGCTCAAGACTGTATAGCTGAGATTCAGCCGCGCGAATTCAATCTGCTCCGGCCGCGCCGGCACGGGCAAGTTTTCGATGAACCAGTCGTAAAGGGGACGGTGATCTTCGAACTCCAACGTGCACAGTGAATGCGTGATCCCTTCCAAGGCATCCGAGATCGGGTGGGCGTAGTCGTACATCGGATAGCTCACCCACTTTGAGCCCTGGCGGTAATGCGGCACATGCATGATGCGATACATCACAGGATCGCGCATGTTGATGTTGCCCGATGCCATGTCGATTTTCGCTCGCAGCACGTGAGCGCCCTCCTCGAACTCGCCGTTCCGCATACGCTCGAAAAGCCGGAGGTTCTCTTCAATCGGCCGGTTTCTGTAAGGACTTTCTTTGCCAGGCTCCGTCAGTGTTCCACGGTACTGCCGGATTTCATCAGCGCTCAAACTATCAACGTAAGCTTTGCCGTTCTCGATGAGATATACGGCATACTCATAGAGCTTCTCGAAGTAATCGGATGCATAGAACAGCCTGTCGTCCCAATCGAAGCCAAGCCAGCGTACGTCCCGTATGATCGATTCTTCATACTCGACGGTTTCTTTCGCCGGATTCGTATCATCAAAGCGCAGATTGCAGAGGCCCTTGTACTCGGCGGCCGCTCCGAAATTCAGGCAGATCGATTTCGCGTGGCCAATGTGCAGATAGCCGTTAGGCTCGGGAGGAAATCGTGTATGCACCCGGCCGGCATTTTTGCCCGCTTTTACGTCTTCCGCAATGCGTGCTCGAATGAAATCCAAAGAGGGCGTGGGTTCTAGGTAAGGCATTTTCATAAATAGAAAAAACAAAA
>QHXA01000759.1:583-3620 GCA_003222755.1 Acidobacteriota bacterium | reverse complement strand
GATCGGCATTTCTCTTCTGCGCTTCGGGAAGCAGCGGCGGAACTTTGCCATCCGGCGGGTCCACGATTAGCGACGATCGCATCGTGGAAATAACTTTCCCGCGATCTCGCCAGAACTCGTTGTACGCGCGCCCAACGTCGGCCTCTGCTCCTCCATCGCGCCGGTCGCCATCGGCATCATATACGGCCTGCTTTTCGAATTCGGCCGCTTCGGCCTTTGTTAAGAATTCTTTCCCGGCGAACTCTTTGGGCCGTTCCAAAGGCGTGACCGTAGCGTTGGTCCATATTCCTGACAGGTCCGGCTTCGCCGCGGACGCACGCGTCTGAGCAAACACGAACGTTGGCGTTAGCAACACAACTCCGCCAATCAAAGGTAGAATTCGGTGATTCATTCCAAACCTCTATTCAACATTTCCAATTAGAAAACATACTGCAGCATGATCTGCATCGTTCGGTTTCCATCTTTGGTCGTCACCAAACCAAAAGACCCCTGTGTCGGATTATTGTTCGCTGCGCCGAGATTTGGGTGATTAAACACATTGAACGCTTCCCAGCGGAACTCGAGTCTTTGTCGCTCGGTCACGGGAAACCGTCTATGGATGGACAAGTTCTGCTCCCAACTTCCAGGGTTGCGCAATGCATTCCGCGGCTGAATTCCGAACGTGCCGGGCGCCGGTTGCGCAAAAGCCGCTTTGTTGAACCACACCGCCGACGTCGTGAACTCCGTTCGTTTGATTTTGGGATCGCCCACCTCATTCCAAAACTGCGCACCGCCGCCAGGACCGATGCCGGCATAGTCCGCTGAAAATTGCACTGTGAACGGAGTTCCGGACTGAATCTGGGTGACGCCCACCAAGCCCCAATTTCCAAAAACCCATCGCACGGGTGCCGATTGGCCACTGAGAGACGGAAGACCGTAAAGCGTGTTGATCAGAAAAGAATGGGTCCTATCAAAATCGGCAGGTCCCCAAAAGCTTTTCGCATCGAATGCGTTGGGCAATATCGTCGTGAGTGCCGACGCATCGTCATTGACTCTTGAAAGGGTGTACGAAGCGGTGAAGCCCAACCCGGATGGACGCCGTCTCTCCATCGATATCTGTAAGCCGTTGTACTTGGACTGGCTGGCATTCTCAAGCAAGCTCACGACTCCAAAACCCTTGAACAGCCGCAGATAGTCCGCATTCACTCCGGGGTTGGCCTGCAGCGTTCCCGCCGGCAGTTGGCTGATGTTGCGCAGGCGCGAGTTGTAATACCCACGCCGTCCCACGTAGCTCACCGATAGACGTGTTGTGGCAGGAAGCTCGCGCTCGACAGTGGCGTTCCACGTCCATGCGGTCGGCGTCTTGAACACAGGGTCCTGCATGAATACTGTGAGAGGGAAATCGCGGCGTTGCGCTCCCGCAGGGGAATCGACGATGCCATTGATCACCGTCTGCTGCTCCATCAGGGGCGGCTGACCGCCGAATGCGGCGGAACTGCTAATCTGGTTGCGACTTAAAAACATCCCGACGCCCGCACGAATAGCCGTCTTCGTGTTCAGCGAATAGGCGAGGCCAAGCCTCGGTTGAAATCTATCTTTGTACGTCGGTGCGAACCCATCAGGCAAGCAGTGATAAAGCCTTTCCAGTTGCGTCAGGAACGGAAACCGGTCGAGCGCATCTTTAGTGGGTTTGCAGCCGGGCAGCACCATGCCATTAAAGCGGTCGCCGCTAATGAGGAAACCGCCCGTGCGATCGATGACCGCGGCCTTGGCCGGATCGTAGTATCTCGGATCGAAGGACGCGATCGTACCCCACTTGCTGCTCCAGGGCGGCCAGACCGAATATCGAACGCCGGCCTCAACCATCAATTTTCTGGTTGCCTTCCAACTGTCTTGTGCAAAGAAATCCCAAGCCGTCGCGATATACGGAGTTATAGGTTTGTCGCCGAATTCGGAGTAGTCATTGAAATACCCCAGCAACGCGTTCCCTGGCGCGAAACCTGTCGAGGTAGGATGTCCGGTATCGAAAAACCGAAAACTTCCGTTTTGGTTATTCGTGCTGGGTGGCGTGGCAGTCGTGAATTGAATCCGATCGTTCTGTCCGGAATGCACGATCAGAATTCCTAATTTCACCGTGTGATTTCGAAGCACCTTCGTCACACTATCGCCGAATGTGAAGATCCAATCCGTGGTACGTCCAGGATACGGCCCAAGATCTAAGGTCGAAAGTCCCTGCATCTGGATGGTCGGGAGCTTCTCAGGCGCCCACTTTGTGCCGGGGAACAACAGGCCATAGTTAATGCCATACGTGCTTCTCTTGCACAAGTCAACTCCAGTGCGTCCATCGCTGATCACGTTGCCGCAGTCTGGATCCATCGAAAGATCTTGAGGACCCTGAATCGTGCCGGTCAGCGTAAATTCATTCATGAATGTTGGAGAGAAACTGCTCGTGAAGCTCAGCGTTGCGGTTTTCGAAGGAATATTCCATTCGTAGCTGTGCCTGATAAACGGTTGATTGAATGATGTTGGTACCGCGGAACGCCAACGTGTGGTGATCCGTGACCATGTAATCGATCCTGAATGTGTCCTTGCGTGTGTCACTCCATGTGCCTCGCGAGCCGATATAGTTGTCCGTTCCCCTCAGGAATCCCGGACTCGGTTCTGGATAGACTCTCAGCAGCGCCTGCCCGTTCCGGCTGAAACGATCTTGCGGAATAACATTATTCGAAAACGGCTGGCCAGTTTGTGGATCAGTAATGATCCGCACTCTGTTGAAAAAAGTGTTTGCTGGATTCAGCAGTTCGCTAAAGTCTCCGTTGCGCATTGCGAGAGTAGGAACCGTGGCTGTAATCGTGTTCTGTTGACGCCGGTAGACCCATTCCTCGGCTGCGAAGAAGAAAAGTTTTTTCTTGCCGGTGTTGAATTTTCCCGGAATGAAAACCGGACCGCCCAAAGATCCGCCGAATTGATTTACCTCTCGAAATGGTTTCGCGGACAGCAGTGGATTCACGGTGGCGTTGCGGGTCCAGGTGTTGGCATCCAGCTTGGAATCTTGAAG
>QHXA01000759.1:0-564 GCA_003222755.1 Acidobacteriota bacterium | reverse complement strand
CGTTACTAAGCGCACCACACTCGATGAGGCGCCGTATTCCGCCGAATAGTTCCCCGTAACTACTTGAACCTCGGCCACGGTATCGAGATCTTGAGCGCCATTGATGATGGCGCCTTGCCGGTTGCGATTCAGAGTCGCGCCATCCACCGTGGTCAGGTATTCCCCGGGCCGGCCACCGTTGATCGAGAAACCGCCACCACCGAAACCGTCGCCCATATATGTACTAAGCGATCCACCTACGACACCGGCTTTGAACTGCACGGCAAGAAGAGGATTGCGGCCGCTGACCACTAATTCAGAAATCTCTCGCTCCGTGACGGTTCGTCCCAGAACTGATGTTTCAGCGACGACTTCATTGGGAGTGGCCTGAACTTCAACTGTTTCACTCACACTGCCAACGACCAGTTCGGCATCCACACGAATGTTGGTAGCCGCGCTCAGCTGGATTCCCGTCTTCACAAATTTCTTGAACCCGGCAAGCTCCGCCGAGATCGTGTAGGGAGCAACGGGCAGGTTCGGAAAAACGTAATAGCCCTGCTCGTTTGTGATGGTCTGCCGCTCCTG
>QHXA01000754.1:5042-5461 GCA_003222755.1 Acidobacteriota bacterium | reverse complement strand
TTTCGTTCATCACGGCCTGGATTTGAAGCGGATCGTCGGGGCATTCATTTGGGATGTTCGTGAAAATCGTCGATTGCAGGGCGCCAGCACGATCACGCAGCAGCTTGCACGAAGCTTTTTCCTCTCACGCGAGCCCACGTTGCGGCGCAAAATTACGGAAGCGTTCATTGCGATTCTTCTCGAGTCACGGCTGACGAAAGAACAGATCTTCACGATGTATGCGAACGAGGTCTATCTCGGCGAGCATGGTCTATACGCAATGCATGGATTTGGCGAAGCTGCCCACTCGCTATTCGGGAAGGATCTTCACGGCCTCACGCTTGCGGAGGCAGCGACGCTTGCGGGCATTATTCCTGCGCCCAACAACTTTTCTCCGGCCAGACATCCTGATCGTGCGTTAGTGCGCCGGGATTTGATTT
>QHXA01000754.1:2450-4887 GCA_003222755.1 Acidobacteriota bacterium | reverse complement strand
TACAGCGTTTACACCACGCTGGACTTGAGTCTCCAGAGAGCCGCAGTTGACGCTGTCGGTAAAGGACTGATGTTGGTCGAAAAGGAACTTGCCGCAGATAAGAAAAAGAAAAGGACGGATCACGACGAGCCGACGCCACGACCGCAGGTTGCGCTCATCGCTTTGGATCCCCATACCGGCGAAATCAAAGCCATGGTCGGTGGGAGCGACTATAGTGCAAGCCAGTACAATCGAATTACTCAGGCGTTTCGTCAGCCGGGTTCCGTCTTCAAGCCTTTCGTCTATGCGGCCGCATTGGAAACGGGCTTCGATGCTAGGTCCTCAATGGACGTCGTGCAGCAATCAGACTTCAGTGGCGCCGGCGAAATGAACTTTCCTTCGATTAAGGACAGTGTGATCACGCCACTGACGAAGATTATGGACGCGCCGCGAGCTTTCACATACGGAGGCGTGACCTACGAGCCCAACAACTACAAAGGGGGCTATGGTGGTCTCGTTACCCTTCGGACTGCGCTTCAAAAATCGTTGAACTCCGCCGCGGTGCAAGTAGCAGAAAGGATCGGCTACCGCCGCGTCGCTGATTTCGCACACCGCATGGGCCTGAACCGGGGAGTCCGAGGATACCCATCGATAGCCCTCGGCGCTTTTGAGGTGACGCCAATTGAATTGGCGGGAGCCTACACGGCCTTCGCTAACGAGGGCAGACGCGTTGAGCCGCACGTCGTCCGCAGGGTGGAAACGCCCGGCGGCACCGACGTGACGACGATCAAGCACCAGCCGCGCGAGGTCATGCGCCCGGAACTCGCCTATTTAATGACGTACTTGATGGAAGGCGTGATCAACCGCGGCACAGGCGCGGGAGTGCGTGCACGCGGGTTCAAATTACCCGCTGCCGGCAAGACCGGCACTTCACGAGACGGATGGTTTGTGGGCTACACAAAAGATCTGCTCGTGATCACATGGGTCGGGTTCGATGACAATCGGGACCTCGGGCTTGAAGGATCGCGCTCTGGTTTGCCGATTTGGACGGAGTTCATGTTGAAGGCGTACGCCTTGTACCCGCCGGAAAAACACATGGAGTTCACACCGCCGCCCGGCATCGAGTTCGTCAGCATCGATGCCGAATCGATGATGCGGGCCACTCCCGACTGCGGCGGCGATACATTCCAGGAAGCATTTATCCAGGGTACTGCTCCCGAAGCGTACTGCCCAATCCACGTAGCCCCAATCGCCAATCTCGATGAATCCGTGCATCCGGAACCCATTGGGGACACATCTGTGGTACCGGCAACATTGCCCGGCGCAATCCCTGCGAAGCCCTCGGATATACATTAGCCGATCTACAATGGCGATCTTGCGGAACATGACCCCTCGGTGGAAAAAGAGTGACGCTTCGCAGATACGTGTGCCGTTCGTTTGCGAGCACACCAGGTCGTCAGAGCCTCACTTCAATGACGGACCGGGGCCATCGATTGGTGCGCGTCGTGCAACAAGGCACGCCATGAGTACGACACCATTCGCTGCTGAAGAACTTCTGGTCCAGGCCACAGCCGTGGCCAAATCCGACCGAAACCTAGAACTGATGGACCGTATAACCATTCTCCACGGTTATCTCGAGCTAACGAAGCTGGACCCAAACAACGCCACATATCGGCAAAACGTGCATGACGCCGTCGCGCGTCTGTTAGAAGCGGCTTACGAATGTAATGCGCTGCATGGATTGATTTGCGAGTGTGCGAATTCGGCTGTGGCGTGAGACCTGTACAACTACGGGTTGTCCCATGGTGTTTGCCGGCTTCAACTCTCCGCTCAGTTCGGTTTACTGAAGTCCCGTACAGCATGTTTCTTCATACTTTCCTTCAATATTGTAGCCGTCATGGCTTACGTGGTTCAGCGGTCTTCTGAATTTCGGTCTTCCCATGAACATGAGGAGGCGAAACCTTCTCAAGTGTCTTCATGAATGTGTCCACTGTCTCATTCGTCGGGACGCCTTTGCCGAGGAGAATCTGTTCACCCGTTACATCCTTTCCATAGACTCTATGATTGGCGTCGTCATCAATACTGATAACTGAACCATCCAATGAGATTCCCGCGAACAAGCCTTTACTGCGTGAGTATGCAAAAACCCCGGATCGGAGAAGTACGTCTGTCCCCACTTCCGCCTTTCGGCCAACGGGTCCCGCGGTGGCGGACGCGTCCGCACCTAACTTTACTTTCCCTTTCAGCAGGCCCTTTATGCCGCTTTCATCCGTAAACACCAGCACTATGTCGCTGGCTTGTACGCCAATCTGAAGACCAAAGCTGCCGCCTCCGATCTCAATGAACGCGGGCCGGCTCCAACGACCATTTTCGCTGCGCTGCGACATCAAACCTTTGCCCCACTGGCCGCCTATCCCAAATGCACCTTTCACGACGTGCGGAATGACCGCAATTCCGT
>QHXA01000754.1:0-2430 GCA_003222755.1 Acidobacteriota bacterium | reverse complement strand
ATCAGCTCTTCCGGAATAGCTTTTTCGGGAATGTTCATGACTTCATTCAGAACGTTGGCGGCCTCTGTGGCGCGCTCGACCTCGGCGGAATTCTTGGGCTGCTGTGCTGCCACGGGACTAGTGAGGGCGAATACGACGGCCAATGACCACAGCCCGATACGGATAAGACTCTTCAACATACAACCTCCTCAAACAAACGAATGTTTACTTCCGTGTGGCTACACTGGATTTCGTCCCTGAATGATGCGGATCAATACTGTTGCGATAGCCAATATCAACAAAATGTGGATAAAGCCTCCCAACGTGTAGGACGAAACCATTCCCAGCAGCCACAGAATCATTAGCAGCAGAAAGATTGTCCAAAGCATTGACGCCTCCTTATTGAAGCTAAGACATTAAAGCTACGACGAGCGAACCGACAGATCAGAAAGGCGAGCAGTCTCACCGTTGAAGCTGTCATAACGGCCTCCCTCGGAAATCCACCTGTGTAGAGCCGCTGGGATGGCGATAGTTGATGGCGGTAGTCGTACGCTGGACAACATTCACAGTGATCTTGTAAAGCGGATTGTCGGCGCTACGCTGTACCTGGACTTGTGTCGGTTTGGCGGGCTGTTGCGCGTGGCAGATGTGGTAATCCCAAGCGAGATACCTATCAGGATAAGGGTGAAGGCTGTCATGTTTCCTCCTCTGCGGGAAGCTAATAGAGCAGCACGGACTTGGCCAATGTCAGCTAAGTTGCCGGTTTAGCGTGTTAAGACGAGGAGTGGAAAGGAGCAGAATTTCACAGGGTGGTCGTGAAGGTGCCCGGTCCGAAAGAAAGTTTCGCGGCAGGAGAGGGAATATTTGCCGTTTGTCCTACGCCACTGTAGGCCTGCTAGCGATGCACTTCGAGCGTTGATGTTGCGAGTTATCTTCACTTCGCATTCTGGAAAATAACGGCGCAGAGGCCTATGCGAGTCGCATCTCCAGCAGTGAGGCGAGCGCAACTTTCCCCCCGATGTCAGGCCAGATGACCAGTTCCACCGCCTCAACGTTGGAAAGTCCGACTCGATAATCCTCCACCTCACGAATCGTGCCTGGCGGACTGAAATTCCATTGCTGCCGCACAATATCCCGATAATCGTTACCTCGTTGCAACCAGCGCAGGACAAATTCATGGGACCGTGCAACGTCGTGCTCCTCAAAGACCAAGAGAATCCGCGTGAGGTTTTGCGGTTGGTCGAACACAATCCGAATCGTTTGCATGCCAGGTGCAGCGGCACGCCAGCCGCCCGTTGCGTTTTGTAGAAACGCAGATTCGATCGGATGCGAATCGCTCTCGGACGAAACCTCCAGGGCCGCGAGTTGTGTGACGTCGAGCCACTGCTCGTCCCGGCGTTCCGTGCGGTGATCGGGAACAATACGCTTTCTCATTGTTGGCGCTCATCGAGCATTTATGTTTGCGTCCTCGGTTTCAGCACGTCGTCGGGAATCCGAAAATGAATCTCGTTCTACAGTTTACTTCGGTTCGACAAAGATCTCACCCCAATGAGCTTCAATTATTTTTACGATGGGCCTGCCGTGACGTTGATCCTTCACGGCAATGTTCGTGCAACGCAGTACGACAAGACTATTGATGGCGCGAGGGAGCAGAATGACGTGCGAAACGTTGTCGCAATACGTCTTTCCCGCCTCCACGTTGTATTTTGACCGGACGAGTCGAATAGAGCGCCCGCATCACCTTCACGAATCGGTAGTGCAAAAGGCAATGAAAGAAGCAGTCCGCCAAAGGGAAGATCACCAAAGCTGCGACCCCGCATCCTCTGCGCCACAGCGTTGCAACTCATCTTCTGGAAGCCGGATACGATCCGGCGTGAAAAACACGCGGAGGTCGACTACTTGTTAGGCGGCTCACGGCTGAGAATGAACGCGAGCGCCTCGACGCTCTCGGCGGACGGAGGTAGAATCGGTGCATGCGCATCACAAAAGCAAGGTCGTCAATGGAAGTATCGTTGTGGAAGGTGAGCCCCTCGACGAGGGGACTGTTGTGACTGTGCTCGTTTCCGATGAGCACGGCTTCACCCTGACGCCCGAAGAGGAGGCTACTCTCCTAGAATCTATCGCTGAAGCCGACCGTGGACAATTTGTCGACGCACGGGATGTTCTGAAACGGCTTCCGTAAAAGTCCGCGATGTTGCCAATCAAGATCACAGATTCGGCCAGTATTGGTCGAGGCAAGACTCACCGAGTCGTCGGTAGGAAGTACGATCGCAATGCCTGCCGTGGCTTCTACTGTCAAGAATGGCACGGCAAACCAGCATGGATACAGCTAGTCGCAGATAACATCGTCGCGGGATACCCGACCTTCCTGCTGCGCTTTCAACTCCTTCGGGATTTGGTCGTCGCAGAGGTTCTTTACAATGCCAGCGGTCTGGACGGAAGACAGGGCTC
>QHXA01000753.1 GCA_003222755.1 Acidobacteriota bacterium | reverse complement strand
TCGGATCATCACATGGTTCAATTTTATGAAACGGAAAGCTCTCTAGCGGAAGCGGTGACCCGCTTTCTCATGCCGGGATTGGAGTTGGGACATCCGATCGTCATCATAGCAACACCGGAACATGTCGAGGCATTCCTGAGCCGATTCGCCATTGAAGGTATCGACATAGGCAAGGCCCGAGACTCACATCAATTGATATTGTTAGATGCTTCTGACACGCTTTCGCGCTTTATGATCGGAGATCTGCCCGATGCGAACCGTTTCAAAGAAGCGATAGGACGCGTACTCGAAGAGAGTCGCGACCGTCACGGCGATCTAGCTGTTTTAGCATTCGGGGAGATGGTCGATATCCTGTGGCGCGAAGGGAAAACCGAGGCCGCCGTACGCCTGGAACAGTTGTGGAACGAGTTAGCGACGCTGCATTCATTCAGACTATATTGCGCATACGCAATGAATGGCTTCTACAAGCAGACACCCGCTGAATTCCAAGCTATTTGCGCGCAGCATTCGCGGGTGATTGCCACTGAACATTCCGTCCAGACGGGTAGGAGCGACGCTGCGCTACTGCAACAGCGTTCGTTGGCCCTTGAAGCAGAGCTCAAGCACCACCAGCAGATACAACAGGCATTACTTCAGGCCCTCGATGAACGCCGTCAGGCAGAAGAAAAACTGCGCATCACCGAACAGGAATTGCGCGAGTTTTTTGAGAACGCTGTAGTAGGTTTGCACTGGGTCGGCGAAGACGGGAAAATCCTGTGGGCGAATCAAGCCGAGTTGGACCTGCTTGGATATTCACGCGATGAATACATTGGCCATCATATCGGCGAATTCCACGTCGATGCGGAGGTAGTTGAAGATATCTTAGCGCGGCTCGGACGTAACGAGACTTTGCTGGGTTATGAAACGCGCCTGCGCTGCAAAGATGGCTCAATCCGTCATGTTCTGATTGACTCCAACGCGTACCGGCAGAACGGGAAATTTGTCCACACTCGATGTTTTACCCGGGACATCACTGATCGCAAGCAAGCCGAAGTAGCGCAACTGTGGCTCAGAGCGATTGTTGAGTCGGCCGATGATGCCATCATTAGCAAAACACTCGAGGGCATAATCACCAGCTGGAACTCCGGGGCGGAAAGAATTTTTGGTTATTCGGCGCAGGAAGCGATCGGAAAACCTGTAGCGATTCTAATTCCTGCCGACCATCCGAACGAAGAGCCGGAGATCCTTAAAAAACTCCGCGCCGGCGAGCGCATCGATCACTATGAAACACAACGCGTCCGGAAGGACGGCCGCATCATTGATGTTTCCCTGAGTGTATCGCCGATCAAGGACCATCGCGGACGCATTGTTGGGGCATCCAAAATCGCTCGCGATATCACGGAGCGCAAACGGATCGAACAAGAACGTGATCAGTTATTGCGTAGTGAAATGGCGGCGCGAGCTGAAGCGGAACAGGCCAGAGCGGAAGCGGAGAATGCGAACCGGCTCAAGGATGAATTCCTGGCAGTCCTTTCTCATGAACTGCGGACTCCGCTCAGCCCAATTCTGGGTTGGGCAAACATTCTTGGTTCTCGCAATGATGAAGAATCCGTGCGCCGGGGTAGCGAGGTTATTTACAGAAATGCCGTATTGCAGAAACGCCTGATCGACGATCTACTCGATATGTCGCGGATCTTATCGGGCAAGATGGTCATCAAGAATGAAGCTGTTGATCTGACCGCTGTCCTGCATGCCGCTGTTGATACTGTGCGCGCCGCAGCGGCGGCAAAAGCGATCATATTAGAGACTGACATGGACGAATCCGCCAGATTTATCACTGGAGATGCCGACAGGCTTCAGCAGGTCGTCTGGAATCTGCTATCGAATTCATTGAAGTTCACTCCGGTAAATGGCCGCGTGCGGCTGCGTTTGCGTAAGAACCAATCCAATGCGGAAATTATCGTTGAGGATACGGGTGAAGGAATAAGTCAAGAGTTCCTTCCTCGCGTCTTCGATCGATTTTGCCAGGCCGACGGCGGTACTGCACGCCAACATGGAGGCCTGGATTAGGCTTGGCAGTAGTTCGTTATCTGGTCGAAGCGCATGGCGGTGTGGTTTGCGTCAAGAGTGACGGCAAAGGTCTTGGTTCCACGTTTATCGTTAGTCTTCCCATCATGCGCGTCGGCGAAGCGCTCTCGGCCTGAGACGCTACTACTCGAGCTGCTGAGCGCCACCACTATGCCGAGTCTGAGCCTATGCCGAGGACACCGGTCGCGCCGCATGAAGAGTCTTCACGGCGAGCGATGGAGCGTGCGGTACAGCTCAAACTCTTCTAAAGCACGGCGCCTGGCGAATC
>QHXA01000752.1 GCA_003222755.1 Acidobacteriota bacterium | reverse complement strand
TACAGAGTGGACAAAGCAAGATCGCGGCAAATGGGCGGCACTGGCCTCGGCTTAGCTATCGTTAAGTCGATTTGCACAGCTTACAACGGTGCTGTCACTGTCACTAGCGATGAAGGGCGAGGCGCTATTTTTCGCGTCGAGCTTCCGTTGGAGGAAAAATCATGAAATGGATCACGCGTAAGGACATCAAAGTAGATCGTGTCGCCTGCCCATGGCTCATCCGACGTTTTATCGATGCAACCGCCGGCTGGAAGAAGCGAAAAAGATGTACGCTTCACTCGGTCACTGATCGATTGACACGAATCTACTAAACCGGGGACAGCCAAAACATGCAGAAGCAGAGAAGAAGATGCGGTTTTAGTGTGATGCTTGTATTTAGTTTAACGTTAACGACAACTTCGACCACCCAAGCTCAGCAGCAGACACCTGGTACACCCCTGAGTGTTGCTCAAGCTGTCGAGAATGCTTTAAGGAACTATCCGGCCGTAACGGTCTCGCAAGAGCAGGTGAATGCGGCAGCCGCCGCGATCGATCTTGCGCGGACTGCATATCTCCCACGCATCGATTCGCTTGCGCAGGTTAACCGCGCGACGAGAAATAACACGTTTGGTTTGTTGTTTCCACAAAGCGTGGTTCCGGCCATTTCGGGTCCAGTCCTGGGCACGAACAATTTCGGAACCGTCTGGGGCAGCGCAGTCGGGACGTTGGTGACATGGGAGCCGTTTGATTTCGGCCTTCGCCGCGCGAGCGTATCGGCGGCGACAGCTGCAAAGACCCGATCCGAGGCCACTCTAAAGCGTACGCAATTCGATGTCGCTGCGGCGGCTGCCGATGCGTATCTCACATTGGCCGCCGCACAGGAAACGGTGCGGGCGGCCCAAGCCGGCGTGGATCGTGCGGAAGTGCTAGTTCGTAGCGTTCGATCCCTCGTAGACGCTCAATTGCGACCAGGGGCCGAAGCTTCACGTGCAGAGGCTGAGCTCGCCGCTGCGCGAACCCAGGTTTCGCGTGCCCAGCAGGCGACGGAAGTTGCGCGTGCGGTGCTTGCTCAATTTATCGGCGTCGATCCGACTCAAATTACTCTTGCCGCGCCGAAGCTACTTCAGCTTCCGCCTAGTCTGACCGCGCCGCAATTCAACACCGCTACCAATCCTATTGCCGTCGAGCAGAACGCGGCGGTCGAGCAGGCCAGGGCACAGCTCGACGTACTCGACAAATCGTACTATCCGCGGTTCTTTACGCAGGGCTCGGCGTATGCGCGCGGCACCGGCGCGGAACTAACTGGGAGCAGACATGGAGGCCTGAATGGTCTTGCCCCTGATGTTCAGAACTATGCTTTAGGGTTTAGCGTCACGTTTCCGATCTTAGATTTGCCTATAATCCGCGCGAAGCAGGCTAGCCAATCGGCCGTTGTTCGCGCTGAAACAGCTCGGTATCAGCAAGTCACGACGGACTTGATGGCAAGATGGAATCAGGCTTCAGCGGTTCTCGAAGGTTCACGTAAAATTGCGGCAGACACTCCGGTCCAAGTATCGGCGGCAAACGCGGAGCTCCAACAAGCGTCGGCTCGGTACCAGCCTGGTCTTGGAACCATTGTCGACGTCGCTGATGCGCAGCGGCTTCTCACGCAGGCCGAAATCGATGACGCTCTTGCGAGATTAGGTGTTTGGCGCGGCTTGCTGGGTGTTGCTATCGCCGCTGGCGATATTCAGCCGTTTATTAACGAAGTAGGACAGTAATTAGGCGTGGGGGTACCGCCCGGTAGTAAGAAGGCCGCGCACCGGCGTACCGCAGCGATCCGGACGGTGGGCCCCGACGCTAAAAAAGTAGGGGAGATATGCGATTCGTATTACTCGCACTTAGTCGTCCGTTAACAGTCGTGATTGCGCTTATCGCGGTTGCGCTTTGTTCCGTACTGGCCATCCAAAGAATGCCGGTGGATATCTTTCCACAGGTCGGCGATCCGGTGATCTATGTCTCGCAACCGTATGGCGGCATGGACCCGCAGCAGATGGAAGGATATTTGACGTACTACTACGAATATCACTTCCTCTACATCACCGGTATCGATCACGTTGAAAGCAGAAGTATCCCAGGCCAGGCGCTGCTCAAGCTTGTCTTCCATCAGGGCACAGATATGGCCTCAGCGATGGGAGAGACGATGGGCTACGTCACCCGCGCTCGCGCGTTTATGCCGGCCGGCACGGTGCCGCCATTCATCACCCGATTCGACACCGGCAGCGTCGCCATAGCGCAACTGATTTTTAGCAGTCCATCGCGTACACAAGGCGAACTGCAGGACATCGCGCTGAATCGGGTGCGGCCGCTGTTTGCGACGCTGGAAGGTGTTTCCGCTCCGCCGCCGTTCGGAGGAGCCCAACGAACTATCGTCGTCACCCTCAATCCGGACAA
>QHXA01000003.1 GCA_003222755.1 Acidobacteriota bacterium | reverse complement strand
CGGAGGAAGAAGTCGATTACGTCGCGGCACGCGTTATCGAAGTCGTCCGCCGGCTGCGAGAGCTGTCGCCGCTTTACGAGATGGCGAAAGAAGGCATCGACCTGAAGTCGGTCCACTGGGCCACAGAAGCGTAACTGTAGGGGCGGTCCGGCAAGCGCGACAGCGCGCAGCCTCAAGAAATGACCGCCGCTACAATAGTTGAGGAGAATTGTAATGGCATATTCAGACAAGGTGATCGATCACTATAACAATCCGCGCAACGTCGGCGCGTTACCCAAGGAAGACCCCAATGTGGGCACCGGTCTTGTCGGAGCACCCGAATGCGGCGATGTAATGAAGCTGCAAATCAAGGTCAACGACAGCGGTGTCATTGAAGATGCGAAGTTCAAGACGTTCGGCTGCGGCAGCGCAATCGCAAGCTCGAGCCTCGCGACGGAGTGGGTGAAGGGCAAGACATTGACGGAGGCGCTGGCAATCAAGAATACGGATATCGTGAAAGAACTCAGCCTTCCGCCAGTGAAAATTCATTGTTCGGTTCTTGCGGAAGACGCAATCAAAGCTGCGATTACCGACTGGAAGAAAAAGCACGGTCCGAAGGACTAACAAGGAACCATGGCAATCGAGATTACCGACAAAGCCGTCGACGAAGTTCGGCGCATGATGCAGAAAGAAGGCATCCAGGCGGCAGGCTTACGCGTCGGTGTGAAAGGCGGGGGATGCTCTGGTCTCTCGTACAATCTTACGTTCGAGAACCAGCCGCGTACCGGCGACAAAGTCTTCGCACGTGAAGACGTCAAGCTGTTTTGTGATTTGAAGAGCTACATCTACTTGAATGGAACTGTTCTCGATTACGATAGCGGACTGATGGGCAAAGGGTTCGTCTTCATGAACCCCAACGCGAAGAAAAGTTGCGGCTGCGGCAGCTCATTTTCGACTTAATACGTTCGCGGCCGCTCACTCCTTATTCAACACATGGATTACTTCGAGGTGTTCGGTCTGCCTAGAATTCTAGGCATCGACTTGGCAGTACTCGAAAAGACGTTTCACGAGCTGAGCCGCAAGTATCACCCGGATTACTTTTCCACGGCGCCACCTGCCGAGAAGACCCAAGCAGTCCGAATGACGGCGCTGCTCAACGACGCTTACCGCACGTTGAGGCATCCCGTCCGCCGAGTCGAATACCTGCTGACTCTTTACGGATTCAAAGCCGACGGAAGCAAAGTGCCGCAGGCTTTGCTGACGGAAGTTTTCGAGATCAACGAACAACTCGAGGAGGTGAAGGCCGGGCGCGCTTCCGTAGAGGAGATCGACTCACTGCGCGCACAGATCAAGGAGAAGCGCGAGCGGTTCGATGCCGAGTTACAGGAGGCGAGTCTTCGATGGGATGAACTGGTGAAGAGCGGTGCATCGGAGCCGGCGCGAAAGGAGCATCTGGCCAGGCTGGCGGAGATTTTGTCGGAGTCGTCCTACATACGAAATCTTGAAAGAGATTTGGACAAGTCATAATGCCCAAAATTGTTGGAATCGATTTAGGAACTACAAACAGCCTGGTGGCGATCGTGGAGAATGGCGCGCCGTCTGTTCTTCCCGGCCCTGACGGGAGCAAGCTGGTGCCTTCCGTCATCTATTTCGACGGTGCCGGGCAGGTCCTCGTCGGCGACCGCGCGAAAGAACAGATGGTCGAAAACCCGAAAAACACCATCTTCTCGATCAAGCGTTTCATGGGGAAAGACATCCAGGATGTCCGAGAAGATCTTCCTTTGCTTCCCTTCGAAGTCTCGTCCGAAAGCGAGCACGTCATTCGTCTGAAAATTTTTGGACGCGATTACACACCGCCCGAGCTTTCCGCATTTATTCTGCGCGAGCTCAAACGAAACGCGGAAGCAGCGCTGGGCGACGAGATCAAGAACGCGGTGATCACCGTTCCCGCCTATTTCAATGATGCGCAGCGGCAGGCAACCAAGGATGCGGGACGTATTGCCGGCTTGGATGTGCTCCGTATCGTCAATGAACCCACTGCTGCGTCGCTCGCATACGGCCTGGATAAGCGTAAGCAAGGCACCATCGCTGTTTATGATTTTGGCGGCGGTACGTTTGATATCTCCATACTCAAGCTGCGGGAGGGTATCTTCGAGGTGCTGTCCACGAGCGGAGACACGCATCTCGGTGGCGACGATATCGATGAGATCTTAATACGCCTTGTGTTGGGGGACATGGGGGCGGCCCCCTCGTCCCCTGAACGCATACCCGCGATACGAAAGGCGGTCAATAAGGCCAAAGAGGATCTGTCGGCAGCGGACAGCAGTGAGATCATCATCGAATCGCTCCAGTACAGGCGGACCATCACCAGGGCGGAATTCAATAAGCTGATAGAACGCATCATCGAACGAACCTTGAAGCCGTGTCGGCAAGCCTTGCAAGACGCGGGTTTGAACCCAAACGAACTCGATGAAGTCGTAATGGTCGGCGGCTCGACGCGAATTCCACTTGTTCGGCAGAAGGTTCAAGAGCTGTTCGGACGTGTGCCGCATACGGAATTGAATCCGGACGAAGTGGTCGCACTCGGCGCGGCTGTTCAGGCGGACATTTTAGCCGGCGGTCAACGCGATATGCTGCTGTTGGATGTAACGCCGCTTTCGTTAGGCATTGAGACCATGGGCGGCGTGATGTCCAAGATCATCCCACGCAATTCGACGATTCCCGCTAGCGCCACCGAAATGTTCACCACATTCATCGACGGTCAAACAAACGTGAAGATTCACGTCTTGCAAGGCGAGCGTGAACTTGTGAAAGATTGCCGCAGTCTTGCCCAATTTGATCTGAAAGATATTCCAGCCATGCCCGCGGGCATGCCGCGCATCGAGGTGAAATTCTTGATCGATGCCGATGGCATTCTCAGCGTTTCGGCGCAGGAGCAACGCACCGGAAAGTATCAGTCGATCGAGGTCAAGCCGACATACGGGTTGACCGATGAACAGGTCGAACAGATGATCCTCGAATCATTCGAATACGCCGAGGCCGATATCGAAGCACGATTGGTTATTGAGGCGCGAAACGAAGCCGAAACCGTATTGAACGCCACCATGAAAGGTATTGCCGACGAGCAGTACGCGAATTTATCTGACGAAGAAAAAGCCGAAATCACTGCCGCCAGCAAAAATCTCCGCGAACTGATGAAGAGCACCAATCATCAAACTATTCGCGAAGGCATCGAACGACTCAGCAATGCAACGATGCATCTCGCCGAGCTCATCATGAACACGGCGATTGCGAAAGCGCTGAAGGACAAACGTGTGAGGGAAATCGACAATGAATAAACCCTTAACGTGGACAACGACTGAGGACATCGCTATAGCCTTGGCTGACAAATTTCCCGACACGGACCCGCTGACCGTCCGATTTACGGATCTCCACAAATGGGTCTTGGGTCTGGAAGGTTTTAGTGACGATCCGAAAAATTCGAATGAAAAAAAATTAGAAGCGAT
The DNA here is from genome assembly GCA_003222755.1 of Acidobacteriota bacterium. GTDB lineage: Bacteria > Acidobacteriota > Terriglobia > 20CM-2-55-15 > 20CM-2-55-15 > 20CM-2-55-15. The sequence goes on along the minus strand of QHXA01000003.1, from coordinate 7,346 downwards.
CCAGATGGCGTGGTTCGAAGAGTGGCAGGATAGACATCCCTGATATCGTTATCTCCCGCCATGATGCACTGCCGGCAATGCAACAACACGCACTGGGTCCGTATCCCGCCTCGCGGCTTCAAGGATTGCGTCGCCATGTTGCGGCTGAAACGGCCGTATCGATGCATCAAGTGCGAGCGCATCCGCTACGGATCCGTTTTTCTCGAGTTTAGCTGGTCGAGAATCCGGCAATCGAAAAGATCAGATTTGAAATGTCCGAAGTGCGGAGGCGGCGTACGGCGATCCCGCAGGCGCGCGTTCGAGCGGCTATTGTTCTTTATCAGATGGCGTCGCTGCATCAAGTGCCGGGCTCGCTTCCGAACGCTCAAGAGATAGGGCTTGTCGCGCGAAGTCTCTCACGAAAGAAACGCGTCATGATCTTGTCCACGAGAGAAGGCGCCACGGCATTCAGCCACACCAAAATCCGGCTGATGCGATATGGATAGACTTCCGCTCTCGGGTGTTTGATGCATCGAATAATGCCTGCAGCTACTTCCTCCGCAGACTGGATGTGTCCCATTGCTTTGAATCTCTGCCTCACGTCCCCATAGCGAATGTTGTCACCAAACTCCGTCTGCGTGGCCGCCGGGTTGATGATGCTCACGTCAATCCCAGAACCTTGCAGTTCAACACGCAACGCCTCGCTGAACCCCTGCAGCGCAAACTTCGTCGCACAATAAATACCGCTGAGCGGAAGTCCGCGTTTACCCGCCACGGATGAAACGTTGATGATGTGACCGCTTCCTTGGGCTCTCATGATGGGAATGACGAGCTGACATGCGATCAACGGCGCTTCGAAATTCAGGTCGAAAATTTCACGGACCACATCAGCCGGCGTATTTTCAACCGACCCATAGAAACCAAACGCAGCATTGTTGATGAGAACATCGATACGCCCGAACTGGTCCTGCGTGTAATGGATCATCTTTTTCACGCAATCTTCTTGGAGCAGATCCAGCGGCAAAACCAATGGCGTACTTCCAGCGCTTTCAACCTGTTCAGCAAGGGACCTCAACTGCTTCTCTCGCCTTGCGACCAGCACCAGTTTTGCTCGTTCGCGCGCCAGTGCGAGCGCTGTGGCGTGCCCGATGCCGCTCGACGCGCCGGTGATGATAATGACCTTCCCAGAGATGGTTCGAGACACGAGTGAATTATAGGCCAGGAACGGTGCAGCCGCGTGCGGTACCCCGCATCTACCTACTGAACCAATACGCAAGCCGAACGAGAAAGATGTCGTCAGGATGTGCTGAGAACAGGCGAGCCACGTCCTGTCGCGGGTCAAACCTTCCAGGGTTCGACAAATCTTGCCGGTTTTCAGTCCACACAAAATAGAGGGTCGAGCCGAGGCGCCATTCCCACCGGAAGATCGCATTCACACGAAGGGATTTGAAATTGAAATCGGGATCTTTGAATGTGAACGGCGGCGCGGAACCGTCCGCATCGGGGTACACGGTGTATTGCCGATTCGCATCGACGGAGATCTCACCGATCTCATGGCCGTACCGCATAAAGGAAAACGTATTCGGCCGCGCGAGTTCTTTGAAGTCCCAGTAATCACCCACCGAGATCAACGGCTGTACGTAAACCTGTAGTGACATTTTGGGCCCGAGAATCCAGTTCACGCGCGTGGTCAGCGAAACAGAAGTTTGATCGATATCCGCAAAAACGTATCGGCCGCCAAACGTGCGCGTTGCGGTCGCGTCTTGAACTGACGTGACATATTGCGCATTGCCTCGGCTGCGGCCGAAGCTGGGTCCGGTGGAAATCGTGATCGATGGTGACGGCTTATACGTGATACCGACATCCCCATTGGCATTCCAAGCATTGGGCTTGTTACGGCCTGCGCCAAAGAACCCATTGAACGAAACTTTCTTCCGCGAATCCGAATTGAAACCGGTGCCGAGGAATGACCCGCTCGTCGCAACGGCAGATGGCCCGCCACGCGTCAATCGATCATCATGCGTCTGGCGACTCAGCCCGCCGTTCACAAAGACGCGCCAATAATTCAAGAACTGCGCGTTTACGGCAGCGTTCCAGCCGTTTCCCAAAAGTCTTCTTCCGTAATTCCACTTCCACCACTTCGCCACCCAGACGTTTCGGTCGCGCGTGAAATGGTCGGGCGTCGTCTTTCTCCACAGTACGACCGCATGTGCGCCAGCCACATCGCCACCGGTCTGAAAACCAATATCATTTGATTCGAAGCCCGGGCTCACTCCCCACAATGCGGCGTTTACCAGGACATTGCCGGTCTGACGATTTAAATTGATGTCGCCCGTCGTGCCTTTCATTGACGTTGCGCCGGGACGAAGCGACACCTCGCGCGCATCCGGGCGCTGAAAATAGTGCTGTGGCGAACGCTGCAAACGATCGATACTCGCAACGCTGCCGTTCACCCAGCTTCCGGCGAACTTGCCCGTGATGACCCAGTCCTTTTTCGAATCGAGAAACCAATACGCATCGGCACCCGCAACATGTCCGCGTTTCGGTAGGAGATCGCGCAATGCCGGCAGCCGAACATCGCGGTCGACGGCTGTCGTGAGAAATCCGACGCCCGCGCGCGCCGATTCTTTGAGCACACGCGCGACGAGATAATTCGTCAATGGCTCCACTTCAACGTGCGCCCGCCGGCCTTCTAGCAAAACGTCCGCGGATTCGCGACCGGTTACGGCTTCCAGCAGACCGAGCGTCCACCCATTCCGCGTTTTGCCGGTTAGTTTTCCGGCGCCGAGAATGGTGGTTGAGCCTGGCATATCTACGAAGTCGCCCGATGCTGTTCCCTGTGGAGCGCGGCCGATGCGGCGGGTGTAGAACAGGTTCGGCTCTTGCCGGTTGAATCCCCAGAAGTTGTTCGAGCCGCCCTGCCCAAAATTCGCAAAGATATTGGCGCCCTCGAGGAAAAACGGCCGCTTCTCCGGAAAAAATGTCTCGAACGCGCTGAGGTTAACTACGGCGGGATCGACTTCGACCTGGCCAAAGTCGGGATTAACGGTTGCATCGAGTGTAAGGTTACTGCTTATGCCGTACTTGATGTCGAGCCCCGTCGCGCCAAAGATGCGCGAGCCATCGTTGAAAGGATCGGTCGGCACCGAGGGCCGAATCAATTGGGTTCGCCCGACCGTGTACGGCATCAAGTCCAGATGACGGTGTCGCTCCAGGCCATCAATGCCTTGCAGATCGTCCATGCGCGACGCGGTGCCGCTTTCCTTCTTTGGGACCATTTGCAGCCACACCGTCTCATTCTTCCGATGGATGTACCGCGCAGCGTTGATTCCCCAGACCTGGTGATCACCTGGCGGAAATCGAAGCTGTGAAAAAGGGATGCGCATCTCAACACTCCAACCTTCGTCATCGACGCGCACAGCCGATTCCCACACGCCATCCCATGAGTTGTCCGTGAAAACATCATTCGAGATGATCGCATCGCGCTGAACGCCGGCAGCGCTGACTTCGAACTGCACGCCGGTCAAGCGGTCATGGTTTGGACTCAACTGGATCGTGAGGCGGTCCGCGTCAGCGTAGTCGTCGCGGCGCGAGAGTTGCCGCACAATTTTTTGCGGCTCGGCATCGAACAGACGCACGCCGAAATAAATCGAAGCATCGTCGTAGAGGATGCGAACCTCTGTTCTCTCGGTCGGATCCTGTCCTTCAATCGGATCGCGCTGGGTAAAGTCCCATTCGACCGGAGCCTTCATCCACGCGGCGTCGTTAAGATTGCCGTCGAGAGTAATCTTCTCCACAGTTCGTACAGCGTGAAGAATATGGGCGGGCTTACCAGTTCCACGTTGGGCATGTAGGCTGAGTGCGGACAGGACGAGCAACAGGGCAGTGATTCTCAGCCGGCTGGCCATGGGCATGCAGTATAGACACCTGCATGCGAATTTCGGTTGCCTCAATGTTGGCTTACACGGACTGCAACATCGCTGCCTGTAGCTGTGTGAGCCCCCGGCTCAACTCTACGGGATAACCAGGATCTGCCTTCGACAAGCTCATAACACTCTCGGGAAGCGAATTGCGTTCCGTGCGGCATCGCGCCCGGCAGACTTCCAGCGCCTCAGCAGCGTGCAGCCTCCGGCCGTCCTCCATTACCTTGACCAACAAAGGTTCTCCTGCAACATTGCTCTCGTCCATTAAGCCGAGCACATCGCGCACGACTTTACCTGCCGTCTTTTCCCGAAAGATCTGCTTTCTGCCGGGCAGCGTCGCCTTCGACTCCGACAGCTTCATCTTTGGCTTACCTGCATATTCCACCAGCTTGTACGCTGTATCGAGAACCGGCACATCCGCCGACGTGGCCAAATTCCTTCCCACTCCAAAACCGTTGATTGGCACACCGGCTGATACCAGCCGCTGGATCTCGTATTCATCGAGGCTGCTGCTTGCGAAAATCTTCACTTGCTGGAGCCCGGCCCCATCCAGCTGCCGCCGAACCTCCCAGGCATGCTCGGCGAGATCACCGGAATCCAAACGAACCCCGGAGACGCGAAACTGAGAACCAAGCTCGCGCGCTAATTGGATGGTGTGTTCTATACCTTTCGTGATGTCGTAGGTATCGACGATCAGAATGGCCGTGGGATAGGTCCGTACAAAATGCCTGAAGGCCTCGATCTCACTCTCAAATGCAAGCACATAGCTGTGGGCCATAGTGCCTGCAAGGGGTATACCCCAAATTTGGCCCGCCAAGACGCTGGACGTCGAATCCACACCGCCGATATAGAAAGCTCGCGGTTGTTTGATCGCCGCGTCCGCCCCGTGCATTCTGCGAGCACCGAAGTCCACGACCGACCTGCCGGTCGCGGCCCAAACCACTCGCGCGGCTTTGGATGCAGCTAAGGTGCCCATCTGAACCTGATTCATCAGAAACGTCTCGACGAGCTGCGCCTGAGGCAACGGAGCAACAAGCTCGATTAAAGGTTCATTAGCGAAAATGATCGTGCCTTCAGGAACGGCATATACGTCACCCGTGAACCGGAAATGCCTCAAGCTTTCGAGAAATGGTTCGGAAAATCGATTGAGGGATCGCAGATACCCGATGGCTTCGTCTGAAAATGTCAACGACTCCAGGTAATACAACACATGCTCGAGACCGCAGGCAACGAGATAATTTCGAGTGGGAGGCAGCCGGCGGATAAAGAGATCGAAAACCGCAATGTCGTTCATGCCTTCGTCGAAGTACGACTGCAGCATGTTCAGTTCATACAAATCGGTCAGCAGCGCCGCATTCGATTCACTGACCCAGGGTGTTGTCATGATTGCTCGAGAATCGCGCCGGCGCGTTCTATGTCTTCAAGTGCGCGACGGCCATCATCCGGGTTGACGTTGACCGGGCGTGTGCCATTCACAATCACGTGAACTTCGAAACCTTCTCGAATAGCATCGAGCGAGGTTTCGCGAACACAATAGTCCTGCGCTAATCCACCGATCCAAATTCGCTTGATGGCTGCGCGGTGCAACTTTTCCTTCAGGTCGGTGCCGCCGAAGGCCGAATAGCTGTCTTTGTCCGGGTCGTAACCTTTGCTGACGATTGGCGCACTCGGTGGAAGATTCAGATCCGGATGGAATGCTGCTCCGGCTGTCCCCTGAACACAATGCGGAGGCCAGGGTCCTCCACGCTCTCTGAAACTAATATGGCCGGGCGGGTGCCAATCGCGCGATGCGAAGACAGGAACTTTCCGGCGTTCCGCGTCCTGAATCCAATGGTTGAGGACGGGCACGACCTGATCGCCGTCGCGCACGCCGAGTGCTCCGCCGGGACAAAAATCGTTCTGCACGTCGACGATCAAAAGTGCGTCGCCTGCCTGCATACCTCTATTTTACGGCTGCAAAATACGACGGCGGGATGTTTGTGAGCTGTAGGGGCGGTCTATGACCGCCCGCTATGTCGAAACCGGTAGATCGTAGGCGGTCATAGACCCTCGCACCGCGGAGCGGTGCTGGGAAATTAGCCAGGGGTACGCGTTTACCTGAGCTGAGTCGTTGGACCAGATGTCGACGTTCCGATAATGTCGCCGGACACGATCATCTCTACGCGCCGATTGAGCTGGCGGCCAGTAGCTGTGTCATTGNNAGCAACTGGCTGGCTCTTGCCCAATCCTCGGGCCACGATCGAAGACGGATTGACGCCCTGCTGCACCAAGAAATCACGAACGGCGTTCGCACGGCGCTCCGACAGTACTTGATTGAGCTCTTCCGAACCGGTGCTGTCAGTATGGCCTTCGATTTCCACCTTCAAGCTAGGATGGCCCGAAAGGATTCCGGCAATTTTCGCGAGCTTTTCGCGAGCCCCGGGTTTGAGTGTCGCCTTACCGGTGTCAAACCAAACGCCAGACATGTTCACGATGAGACCTCGTGTCGTCTCCCGCGTTTCCAGAATCCGGTTGAACTGTTCCACGAGCTGCTGCCGCTGTCGCATTTGCTCCTGCTTGGCCTGTTCGGCAGCCTGCTTCGCGCGCTCCACCTCAGCCTGCGCAGTTTCCCGCTCCCGGGCAGCCTGCTTGGCCGCGGCCTCGGCTTGGGCACGACTTCGCTCGGCCTCAGCTTGAGCGGCCGCACGTTCAGCTTCAGCCCGAGCACGGCGCTCGGATTCCAGACGTTGTTGTTGTTCCGCCTGTGCGCGCTGCTGCTCGGCTTGCGTTTGGCGTTCCGCTGCAGCCGTGCGTTCACGCTGCAGCCGTGCTTCTTCTTGCCGCTTCAGAGCAATCAAACGGGCATCTTCCGCAGCTTGTACTGCGCCCCGTGCGGCGGTAGACACGGCTTTGCTCCCGGGGTTTCGGGTTTGAGCCTCCTCGGCCTGCTGCAGCAGATTCTGCGCCTTCGCGAAGGAATCCGCTGCATCCTTGTCAGCGCCAGCCCAGCGGGCGATGCGGGTCGCATTCTGTGCTTCGTAAAGGTCCAGAGGTTTGTCTTTCGCCACCTGGATTGGCGTCAACTGGGCGGGTGCGACACTTACGGCGTACTGACCGCGCTGCAATAACTCGTATTTCGCGTTGATCTGCTCAACGAGCCCTTTGGTGTCGGGTCTCAGGAAGTTTTCGGCTACAACTACATCGCTCGGTTGCGTCACTCCGAAGTAAGGCTCGGCCGTGACAATCAATCCGAACGCCTGCAAATCCGTTGTCACGTCGAGGACGCCGCGTTTATTTCCATCCAGAAGAACTTCACCAAGATTCACCGGTCTTCCCTCTGGCGTGATCGCCCACAACACATATGTCAAATACTCGGGGCCAAACCGCGAAGCCGGCTCCAAGCCTTTGATTTCAGTTTTGACTTCGATATAGCCCTTGCGGCTTTCGATCTCCGCTTCGCCGTGA
>QHXA01000769.1:1680-7774 GCA_003222755.1 Acidobacteriota bacterium | reverse complement strand
TGCGCGGGATGTTTTCCGCTCCGCTGGCGTACCGCAAAGGCCGCGCGCTTGCCCGCCAGCTCGAGCCGCTGGCCTCACAAAACGTCGCGCCGATGCAAACCATGGCGTCCTCGCCGAGCGTGGTTTACCGAAAACCTGCGCCGACCATCACCGCAAGCGCGCCAAGCCCCGGAGTGGCCTCGGTGAAAATCATCAGGACGTGGTATCCCCACTGGGGCAATCATTCGGGCATAAACCAATACATCAAGTATCTGGATCCTCAACGATTCCACGTCTGCGAACAACTCGTCTCAGAAAACGACGACGATTTTCCGATCTGTAATAGGATCGTCCAGGATTGGCTCCGCCACCGGGTCCAACGTCACGGAATGACCTGGTACAATTTGAGCGATTTCAACGCCGAACTGCGCACCGTCGGTGATCGCTTGCGGCCATCATCAGCGGCTCTGTTGCATTACCTGGACGGGGAACATTCCGCTCAGTTTCTGCCTCGGCGGCGGATCGGTTCCCGGCCCGCTCAGATCGTCACCTATCACCAGCCGGCCGACGTCTTGGCGAGAGTCGTGCGAATCGACGTGGCCCACTGCTTCGACGAACAGGAAGAATTCTTTCGCGCTCACGTCGGCACGACGCCGGTACGGGTCATCTTGCATGGCATCGATACCGACTACTACCGTCCGGCGCAACGGACGCGATCCTCGGCCACGGTGACCTGCATCACGGTCGGTCACAATTACCGTGACTACCGGGCCGTCAGGCAGGTCGCGGAACGGCTTCGTTCGGTGACGCAGCTCGCCTTTCATGTCGTCTCGCCGCGGCCCACGGGAGTGGAAGACTTGCCGAACGTCACGTGCCATCGCGGGCTCTCGGACGACGAACTGCTTCGCCTTTATCAAAGCGCCGATATCTTGTTTCTTCCTCTTACTAAAGCGACCGCCAATAATTCCCTCCTTGAAGGGATGGCTTGCGGTCTGCCGGTCGTGTCGACCTCACTCGCATCGATTCACGCCTACACATCCGAAGGGACCGCTATCCTCGTAGGCAATGGGAACTCGGACCAGTACATCGATGCGCTGATGGGTTTGGTCGAGAATGAATCCATGAGGCGTGTAATGGCCGCCAGAGCCCGGCACAGGGCCGAGGAACTAGACTGGCGCAACATTGCGCCGCAGTTCGCAATTCGCGCGCCGCTGATACGGGCCGGCGCGCCCTATGACGCAAACCGATCCGCATCTTTAGCGCCGCGGTCTCCCTTTGCGAGGCGGTACAAGGCGCGGGTCATACCCGCGAGAAGATCTCTTCGATAATAGCGGGACAGTAGTCGCGCCGTGGACAACGCTGGCACCCACCGGTGATCGCCGAGGCGAGACTTTAGTTCATGGATATTTGGATAGTAGTAATGACGCAGGTATTTTCGCATTCCTGCTTGAAGTGCGGCTGTATATGCAGGATCAGCGGTCACGTATGCGTCTTGGGCTTTAAATACCTTCATGATCGCATCCAGCATCAGCGTGGCATCCTTGCTCATGTTTCCCGGATGCAGACGGTACTCGACCACTTCTCGAGGGTGGGCAAAAATGGCGTGATTTCGGCCAATCCGCAGGTATATCTCAAAATCTGCTGCGGGACCCAGCGTTTCGTCGAAGCCTCCTACGACATCAAAAATTTCGGCGCGGTAGATCACCGATCCCGGATTCCCAATATGGTTGTGCGACAACATATCCAGATATTGCACGTTTGAAATGAACGGCTGAACCTTGTTGAGATCGGAGCCATCGGCGTTAATGATCCTGTACCGGCCAAATACCATGGGACACTCCGGGTGTTCCGAGAGCGCGTTGAGTCCCGTCTCGAAAGCGCAAGGCAAGAGACGATCATCCGCGTCAAGAAAAACCACGTATCCACCCGTACTTTGTGACAATCCCAGGTTGCGTGCCGCTGATACATTCTTGCGGCCGGTTCGGATATACCGCACATTGGAGTAGCGGCCGGCCACCTCGTACGTGTTGTCGGAGGAGTCGTCGTCCACAACCATGATTTCGAAGCGACCATACGACTGGCGGAGAACACTTTCAATAGCATCCGAAACGAACTTACCGTAGTTGTGACATGGAATGATGACGGAGATTCGGTCTGGATCCCTACCCGACCGGAAGTCTTTCTTCGTGCTGGGAAACATCACTATCAACGGCCTCCCGGCGGGTCGTCCGCCACGTTTGTTTCAATAATCAAAAGCGGCGCCTCATTCTAAACCGAACAGCTTGCAGCCGTCCATGCTGTTTCACGCCTGTTCTCAATCCTCGATGCGGCACGTGTCATGAATGGAGACGGTCCATCGTTAAGAACCATGTGGACCCGAACAGCAACATGTTGGGCCACAGCACCGACTCGTCCTGTTTCTCAATCCAGAACTCTTGCGCTCATTACCAGAATCAGTGCGCGTTCACCGATTGTGGTTTTGCCGACGACAACCTGTTGGCCTCGGGGTATCTCTACATCACTGTTGATGCCGACATCGTAGTACTGCCAGCCGCCATTCTGAAAATTGGGAATCTGTACTCCAAACTTCATCCCCTCCAGAAAAACAACTGGTTCCTTATCCGTTCCCCGCACACGGAAAGTCGTATTGAACCGGTAGATACTGGGCGGCGGAGTGGCAGTGCCAACCGAAAGGGGCTTTGGCACAAAGGGCAGATGTCCCGAAGTTTGGGTTTGACGGCCGTTCATTCCGCGAACTACCTGAGTATCGACGACCTGAAACCCTTTATACGAAAGCACGCTCCGGAGCTGGTTGATGACGGGCTGCAAAGGCGCTGGCAGCGATGCGTCATCCGGCTGATCCGCGGCGTTGATCACATAGATGATCAATTCGATGTTTTTTGAAGGCGGAGGCGGTGCGGGTGGCACGTCCAGCCGCTGAATAGCCTCGGCGATGGCAGGCATGATCTCCTTCGGCGCTCGCACTGACAGCACATGCAACTGAGGCGAAGGATTAATCTGAGCCCCAAACACCGAAAGAACCCGCTCGAGAAGGTTCACATCGGTGTATTTGATGTCGAAAATTCGAGTCTCGGATGGACCTGCGTACGCCGGCGGTATTGTCTGAGGCGGCGGCCCGAGCGGCACACCACCCGGTGCTAAGGCTTGAGGATTCGGTTGCGCGTACAAGGCACTGACGACAACGAGCAGGATTCCAAGGCACGATGCCCGGCATAGGACAGTTCTAAAATGACGAGTCATTCCGATCCTTCCTTTTGATCGACAATCCAATAGATAACGATCGTCGGTTTGGACGAAATTGCATTACCTTTGCACTTCCAATAGGTAATACACCGCGAGTGAGAACTTCGTTCAGAAGAATCTAGAGCGCGCTCGAAGTCGGTGGCCAACCTCAGAATCCCGACGGTTTGATCCAGAAGCTCGCATCCCAAGTTCCGCTGGGGGGAATCGACTGGAGTTCCTTGTAAAGGCCCTTGTGAGCAAGGTTCATGGCGTCAGTGATACCGGCCATCGGTTCGAATGCGATGAAATTCGGATCGCTCTGGCCGCCCTGTCCGCTGCGGCCCGTGGCGGTGGGATTCGGAGACCAGATCACGATCGAGCGCCAGTTGGGACCCAGCACGATCTCGAGCTGCTGATGTTTTCCTTTCACGAGCATGTGTGCGCGGCCCTGAGCGTCACGCACCAGATCGCTAAAGACATCGTCCAGATCGTATTCCTTGAGGGCGGCCGTATTCCTTGAGGGCGGCCGCTTGGGGATTAGTAAAGAAGTTTTCGATCGGCTCGGTTTCTCCGGTTGGAATCTTTGTCGCAGCGAGCTTCCAGTGTTTGCGTGCGCCGACAGAGATCGTCCATTCTTCTCGCGTTGAATCGGTCAGCTTGTAATAAGGATGGAAACCCACTGCGACCGGCATGGGTTCGGCGCTCATGTTTGTAATTTTCGTCAGCACTTCGAGCACACCATCCTGCAGGCGATGAGTAATTTGAATCGTGTGAGCAAATGGAAATTGCTTCATCCATATCGGCTGCTTGAAAAATTCCAACTTGCTGGTGACCCATGCGGACTTCGCGTCAGCTTTGACTTCAACGACCTGCCACTGATCGGTGGTTGATAGAAACCCGTGAATCGGAATCGCACCTCGAACGTTGCCGAGATCCATGTCGAACGCGTATCTTTTCCCGTTGGCATAAAAAGCCTGTTCGTCGAGCCGGTTCGCCCACGGTCCCACGAAAGGAATGCCGCTCAGCGCCGGCCGGGCCTTGAATGCTTCAATCGAGGCGCGAGGCGTAAGGCCAGCGCAGGATATCCTGACCTTTGACCTTCATTGAGAACACGATATTGCCAACTGCCGGCAGGATGGACACGGTGGTTTGATTCTTCGTGTCTTCCAAGACGACGATTTCGCCGTTGCGTCGACTTGCGTATTGCTGTGCCGACGCCGGGGACGGCGCCATCAGTGAGATCAGGACAACAAACGTGAAAACGAAGTGCTTCATGGATTACTGGGGAAGGGCGAAGCAATAGATCGAATCGCCCGATGCGACGGCGATGTACTGCCTGCCGTCAACTGCAAAGCTCATCGGCGACGCCGCCATGTTGCCACCGGTTTGATAGCGCCACAAAAATTTTCCCGTCACCGCATCTAGCGCGATGAGATTGCCTTCACGCGACGCGGTGAACAAGACGCCGCCGGCCGTGGCCATCACGCCGTTGTTATTCGATCCCTGGAACAGCTTGAAGTCCCATACCGTCTTGCCGGTCTCGGGATCGAGCGTCTTGATGCCTGCCGACGGCTGCCTCGCCCACGGCCGATGTATTGCCGGCCGGCTTCGTACGGTACAGGAGCGCTGATATACGCCTGCCCGCTTTCGGTATATGCGAGATACAGCCATCCCGTGATGGGACTGTAGGACGGCGCCTGGAAATTCGTGCCTCCTCCAAGGGCTGGGTACACCAGGAAACTGCCCTCCGGACTGGAGTTCGATCCCGGAATCTGGATCGGACGTCCGTTCGCATCGAGGCCTCTGTTCCAGTTCTGATACACGAAAGAAGTTCCGGAAAGAAATTTTCCATTCGTGCGGTCGAGCACATAGAACATGCCATTGCGATCGGCATGAAGCAAAAGCTTGCGGTTCTCGCCGCGCCACATCCGGTCGACGAGGATGACGTCTTGTGCCGAATCCCAATCGTGGCCGTCGTTCGGCGTGAACTGGAAATGCCACTTCCGCCGGCCGGAATCAGGATCGAGTGCGACAACGGAGTCCGTGAAGAGATTGTCGCCATTACCGCGAACCGACCGATCGATCTGGGCTCCGGGATTTCCGACGGTCCAATACAGCGTATTCAGGTCGGGGTCATACGAGCCCGTCAGCCACATTGGACCGGCGCCGGTTTTCCAACTGTCCCCGGCCCATGTGTCGTTGCCGAATTCACCTGGTGCCGGAATGGAGTACCAGCGCCATAAGCGTTTTCCGCTGGCCGCATCGTAAGCATCCAGGAAACCACGCGCGCCGAACTCACCTCCCGTCACACCGACGATGACTTTATCTTTCACAACGAGCGGAGCACTCGTGATGCTGTAGCCGAGCATCGAATCGGCGACTTGTGTCTCCCATACGAGCAGGCCCGTCCGGGTATCGATAGCGACCAGCGCCGCATCGAGTGTGCCCACGAACACGCGATTGCCGAGCACGGCCACTCCACGGTTGAACGGATTGATCTCGTTTGGATTTCGCGCCTTTCGTTGGCGCGTGAACCTCCAAATCTGCCGACCTGTTTTCGCGTCGAGTGCTAATACGGTTCCCGGTTGGCCGCTCGTGTACATGACACCATCGATGACGAGCGGTTCTGTTTCGAGACTGGATGTACCTGGGAGTTGGATCGACCACTGCGCCTGCAATCGCGACACGTTGTCCGCCGTGATCTCCTTCAGTGCTGAGTAATGTGTTCCTTGATAGTTGCCCCAGTAATGCATCCAGTTCTGCGGCTCGGCATTGGCGTTGCGCAGACGCTCGTACGTGACGCCGCCTGGGATCTGGGCTGCAGCTGTTTTCGTTAAATCCCGCTCCTTCAGCGTGCTGAGATACGCGATCA
>QHXA01000769.1:0-1652 GCA_003222755.1 Acidobacteriota bacterium | reverse complement strand
AATCGCCCGGCATCAGAGAGCGGTTTTCATAGCGCACTTCGGCGAGTTTCGTTTTGTCGAGCAGGTGCAACTGTCCGGAAACATCCATCATTTGGAGCGTGAACGTGTCTTCGTTTCGGCGGACGCCCTCAATTTGACGCCCGTCCTGCGTCCTTACGATCACAACCGATGGGCCGCCCCGGCCAGCCAGCGCGGTGCCCGAATTGCTCGGATTGAGAATCTTCGCGCGCAACTCTTCTGGCGACCGCGCCCCTGCGGCAGAAAGGTCCGGTCCTGTGACTCCGCCACGCCCATTAACTTCATGACAGCCTCCACAGCCGCCTTTGCCGAAGAACAGCGCTTCGCCGGCCGCCGTGTTTCCAGGATTGGAGGTAGGTTGTTGCGCTGCGAGTACCACAGCAACCAGGCAAGTTGGCGCAATCAAAAACAGCTTCAGTCGTGTATGCATGGTGAGACTCCAAGCGCAAGCCATGCTATGTGCAGCGCCTCGAAACCCGCAAGAGAAATGGAACGCATCTTGACGTCCATAAAATGCATTACCTAAAGGCGGATATCACTCCACCGTCGAGGATCAGCGACAGACCCGTAACGTAAGACGCCGCATCCGAACACAGCCAGAGTACCTGGACGGCTTTCGACTTGCCGCAGCACATTCAGCTGAAATTGCCGCCCACGCTGTTGATCGTAGCCCTCCAGCGGCCAGATCGAAACTCATCGAAACAACGCCTCTTCGACTGCTCGTTGGTTTCACGGACCGCCAAGCTCAAGAGCTTTCACAGTTCCAAACTCTGCACTTCATGTAGAATGCCGCACAATTCGGAGTTTCTGATGAAAATGAAAGCAGTATTGCAGTGGCTGTTCGTCTATTTGCCTGTCCGGTTCAGCTTGCCGTTTCTGGGTCTGCTGACATGGTTCCTGTTTTACATCTGGCCATGGCTGCTCGATCTGGCATTTCCTTCAGACGGAGGAAAAGAGGACATTCGGCACATGGTGCGCTCGTGGCTAGTGCAGCACCTCGTGCCGGGCTGGATTGAAACGCTGAATCTCACCCCGGCCGCAAAGGCGGCCGCCGTTCTGGCTCTTCTTTTGGCGGGCATTCTCGTGGTGTACAACGTCGCGGCGCTCTGGTATCAGTTGATTCGTTGTTGGTCACGGCAGTCGCTGCTGATCGGAACGTTGGTGTTGAATCTTTTCATTTACAGCTATCCGTGGCTGTTCGCTCCGAAGGACTGGGCCATTCGAAGCTTCTTCCTTCTTCCTTTCTATGTGCGAAGACCCTGGACGGAAGGATTCGCAGCATATGGTGTCCTCTGGCTATTGCCGGCCGTGATGATGATCGCGTCGCTGTCCTTCGAACTCATCGATCGCCGCAGAGAGAAACTAAAACCGTCAGCGCGTGGTGGTGAAACGCCGGCAATCGAAAACAAATCGTTCGAACAGCTCCTCAAGTCGCGCGATCTGCGGATTGGCTTGATCCTCTCCGGTGGCGGTGCTAAAGGCGTTTACCAAGCGGGCGCAATGAAGGCGATCCACGAATTCCTGAAAGCGTACGGTTGTCTGAAGAATGTAAAGATGATCGCCGGTACTTCGATTGGCTCCTGGAACAGCATGTTCTGGCTTGCGGATGTGGTGGCATCACCCTCCGGCAAACC
>QHXA01000768.1 GCA_003222755.1 Acidobacteriota bacterium | reverse complement strand
CATAGTTGCCGTGAGAATGGTGTGGCCACGCCGGTGAAGCGAAGGCGACCGCGCAAATGAGTGCGACACCAATAACCAATTTAAACCGCATGCTTACCTCCTCTGACCTGCATTAGCGTCCGGAGCGTCAATCCGGCCCTGACCTTGTCCACGGCCCGCGCGGTTGACGCGGGGCGGGGGTGGGAATCCATTGGAGTAGTAGGACTGATAACGAAGCCCGACCCCGTTCTCATCGAGCCAACCCAGCGATTGCTGGAATAACCCGGGCTCCGGGTAACCCGCCGGAACGGTTCCTTCGATGATGTAGAGCTTGTTTTCGTGCATGTAAATTCCCGCGAAGGTCCGGGATTTATCCTTGTTGTTCGTGAGTTGGATTTGACGTCCTTCGACCATGTCGACAACACCCCAGACAAAGAGCGTCAGTTTCGCATCGCGTTGCATGAGTTGCCAGGACGCGTAGTCGATCGCGCCACGGATGTCCGCCTTCCAGTGCCCTTCATCGCCGGGACCTCCCAAACAAGGTTCGGCGCCCGCAGGACAGGACTTCGCTTTCTCCGTGAGTATTCGCTGGGCCTGCGTGTAATCAATGACTGTCACCGAATAGCGGCTCTGGCCTTGACTTGCGCTATAGATACGTGCCGGCAGGTCGGCTTCATGCAGCGATCGGTAGGTGGTCTCCGTTACCTTGGGCTGGGTCGGGAAATTACACGTAAACCGCTCTTCACGGCTGGCAAACTCGATCCATTCCTGGGCGAACAAAGGCGACGCAACTGCGATCGCCAATGTTGCTGAAATGAGTGGCGTCAGGCGCATTGATTATTCTCCTCCGACGAAGGCTGTACTCAAGTAAGTGAGGTTTACAGGCGAGAGCATAGTTGAATTGACTGGCGCGGTGCAATGTTGCTGATTGATGAAGGAGGATAAATCTTTTGTCCGTACCCCCGCCGACGCTTCGCGTCGACCGTCCCCCTTTGCAAGGGGACAATGGCATTCAGAATTGTTGCTCCTTATGACCCACCGCAACAACCTTCACTTTCTTGGCTTTTTCAGCCTTTGCAGCCTTGCTTTCTTCTGGAATAGAAGACGCGGAATTTATCGAGCCGGAGTTCCCACGGAGCGATGGGATTGGATCGAAGAGGCTTCTTCCTTTTTGTTTCGACTTCTGCATCGACCTTCAAATGAGAAATGATCCCGGCGACGATAATACGCTGATCATGCGCTTCGAAGTACGCAATGTCGCCTTTAGCGCTTTCCGTTAACGAAACCTCATATTCCACACCGGCATCGTACCCAACAAATCAGGACACTCAAAATGGCCGGTATGCATAACGGCCTGCCGCTCAGCCGCGAGCGGCGCGAGAGTTACCTGCAATTCGGCCATGATCGACACGCGCCGCTCGTCGGTCTGCAACGGCTTGTTATGCGCCGCTTTCCAGTTCGGCCGTGTTTAGCTTTCTGGCACCGTGGTGCACGGTCACGATCTGAACATCACCGGACCGTTAATTGCCAAGAATGATTTCTCGAAAATTCGGATCGTTCATCTCAGGAACGATTCGGCCTGACTCTGGAAAATCCGCCAAGCGATCGGTTGCATCGAACGCTCTCTGGGCGAACACGGCTGCAAGGGGAGGCGCGTCACGAGCAATGAAGAGACAAATCGCCTCCAGATCATCGAGAGCCTGAGGTGTCCACCTTACTTCAGCCATTTCGCCATTCGCTGTCGGGCTTCTTCTTGGCTGATCAGGTCCCCGGCCTCAGCCTGTTTGACTCCTGTCTCGATTTTGTAGAGCAGATAAAGACGCTCCAAAGCGTCCTCGACGCTTGCGTCGTCGGGTAACTCTTCGATGGCTTTCAACATCTGTTGCTTTGTATCCACAGACAACCTCCCCTCGCGGCAAACTTT
>QHXA01000767.1 GCA_003222755.1 Acidobacteriota bacterium | reverse complement strand
ATCCCAAGATCCAGCTTCGTTCTGTCGTTTGAGAAGATAATCCACTGCACGTTGGACTGCGGGATCATCCGGCGGGGCCGCAGTGAGCAGACCCAAGAGTCCCCACGCCGTCTGAGACGGAGTACTCTCACCCTGACCCATCCGACTTGGATCGTCATACGTAGCACAGGATTCTCCAAACCCGCCATCCTCACGCTGCACCGATCGCAACCAGTCGATGGCGCGCGCCGTCGCTCCGTTTGCGTTTGCACCGAGGGCCGCGAGGGCACGCAGGACACCGCTGGTTCCGTAGATATAATTCACCCCCCACCGTCCATACCATGCGCCCTCGCGGGTCTGTTCCGTCATCAGATAGTGTATCGCCTTGCGAATTCGTGGATGCGACGGCTTCCAACCGAATTCGCCAAGGCATTCCAGGACGCGGGCAGTCAGGTCCGGCGACGAAGGATCAAGCATCGCGTTGTGATCTGCAAACGGGATGTGATTGAGAATGGCACGGTCGTTGTCACGATCGAATGCTCCCCATCCTCCATCCTTGTTCTGCATGCTGACCATCCACGCGATCCCGCGCTGGACTGCCTGTTTGAACCGAATCTCATCGTGACAGCGAATCCTTTGCAATGCCATCAGCACAAACGCGGTATCATCCACATCCGGATAGAAGTCGTTGCGGAACTCGAACGCCCAGCCGCCAGGAGCCGCATCCCGATTCTTGATTTGCCAATCGCCGGGCCCGGTGATCTGTTTTTCGATCAGCCATTCGGCGGCCTTTTGCAGGGCCGGATCATCTGAGGCCATGTCCGCTTCGAGCAACGTAAACGCTGCGATGGCTGTCTCCCAAACAGGCGGCAAACACGGTTGCAAGCGCATAGTTTGCGCCTCCTCAATTTCGAAGCGCCCAAGCTCGTCAATCTGACGGGAGGTCACGGGATGATCCGGAGCGTAGCCCAGCGCCATCAATGCATAGACGGAGTTCATCATGGCCGGATAGATTGCGGCCAGACCGTCCGACCGTTCGAGGTGCTCCAACATCCAATCGCCGGCACGGCGCACAGCCCGCTCGCGCCCGGGCTTCCACCCTAACCGATCGTACGCCTTCAATGCGCAGTCAAGCGCTAGGAAAAAATTGCGCCAACTGATGCCGGGTCCCCACTCGAAAGCACAGGTCTTTTGCGACGGGTCCGCGAAGAGTTCATCGATGCGAATATCGGCGGGCACAGGCCAACACGGCTTGCGAGCATAAAGGATTGTCAGCGGAATGACGATCGCACGGGTCCACGAGGACATTTCATAAATGTTGATGTATGCCCAGGCCGGCAAAAACATCAGCTCTGGGGGAATGGCAGGAACCATCTCCCATCCAATGAGACCGAGCAGCGCAAGATATAACCGCGTGAACGAATTTGTCCGTTCCAGTCCTCCGAGTTCGCGGACTCGCCTGGATGCGCGAAGCATGTGTTCGGACTGAGGCGAGTCTCCCGCGAGCCGCAGGCTGATGTATGCCTTCACAGTGGCGTTAACTTCTGAAGGACCGCCGAAGAAAATATTCCATCCACCGTCCGGAAGTTGTCTTTGTCGAACGTAGCGAGCAAGCTTTGCGACACGGGAGGAATCGAAGTTCCTAATCACATGCAGGTAGGCGATGTAATCGGATTCAAGAGTCGTATCGGCTTCAAGCTCTGCGATCCAATAACCGTCTTCGTGTTGAGAAGACATCAAGAAAGAGCAAGCGCGCTCAATGGCTAAATCAACGGTTATTTCTCGCGGATGCGTACGGACTGCAACGTGTGTTTCGATTTCTTCAGCTTTCGGCGACATGTACGAAGATCAGGAAACCGCCCGTTCAAGGTTTTCCAACGGAGCTGGTAACGGGAAATGAACGTCCTCGCTTATTAGTTCGAGCTCTTCAACGCGTGTGAAGCCGCGTGCCACCAGGTCGCTCACCACTTCCTGGACCAGGATCTCCGGCGTTGACGCTCCTGCGGTGACGCCGATGTTGAGACATTCATCAAGCCATTCGGACTCGATATCATGGACGCTTGCTATCAGGTATGCCGGGACTCCAGCGCCCCGGGCAACCTCCACCAGGCGATTCGAATTGGAGCTGTTTTCCGCACCTACGACCAGAATCAGATCGGTTCTTTCCGCCAGAGCCTTCACCGCAGTCTGCCGGTTCTGGGTCGCATAACAGATGTCGGAACCTGCCGGCGAAATAATCGAAGGGAACCGCTGCTTTA
Source organism: Acidobacteriota bacterium (assembly GCA_003222755.1). GTDB lineage: Bacteria > Acidobacteriota > Terriglobia > 20CM-2-55-15 > 20CM-2-55-15 > 20CM-2-55-15. The sequence goes on along the minus strand of QHXA01000767.1, from coordinate 1,566 downwards.
GGCGATCCACAATAGCTCGCGTGTCATCCAAGCTGAGCGTTGTTTGGGTTGTGTAAACGACACGGTCCGGCTGAATATTCGTCAGAGCGTCGACGTCGCCGAGATTGGAAACGACCTGAATCGAATCCGGGGCTTCGCCGAAAGTGCCGATCACTTCGTCGTGATTGTTGTGGCCAATGAGAATGTTCGTCGTGATTGTTGTGGCCGATGAGAATGACGCTGTAGTTCTCCCGGGCATACTTGATCACCTCGAGATGAACTTTAGTGACCAGAGGGCAGGTTGCATCAATCACGCGAAGCCTGCGCGTTCGAGCTTCTTCGCGAACTTCGGGTGGCACACCGTGCGCGCTAAAAATGGCCACAGCGCCATCGGGGACTTCGTCGAGACTCTCAACGAAAATTGCGCCTTGAGCCGCCAATTGGTCGACCACAAATCGGTTGTGAACGATTTCTTTTCGAACGTAGACCGGTCGGCCCAATTGTTGCAGCGCGAGTGTCACGATATCGATCGCCCGGATGACGCCGGCGCAGAATCCGCGAGGCTTGGGCAGCAGGATTCGCTTCTGTTGAGGGTCGTCCATTAAAACCTCACTCGCACAAATACCGAACATGCTAACACAGCCTGAAAAATCACCGCGAAGCGGTGCCAAAGAAATTAGCCCATTTTACGCACGCCTCCGGCGTGCGCATCATTGCACCGTCTGCACCGAATCATAGGTGTATTCAATCGACAGGATCGAATGGCCGGCGATCCTGATGTTGCTGGAGGAATCCATCCGGTCCGGCAGCCAAATGCCGGCGATTTTTTTATATCGCCGATCGATTTCGGTTTTGAGCGTCCAGACGGAAGGCTTCTTCGCCGGAACACCACGAATGCGCACGATGCTGTAGTCTTCACCGTCGATCCAGATTTCACCATCGAGCGAATATTTGTCCCGGCGCTTGGGTGAAATCTTCAGATGGAAACATGGCCGGCCGGCGCATGCCTCTGTGCCTTCAAGAGCAAAATTGTAGTTGGCGGGAGTGATATCGATCTGTTGTTTGTCTTTCCTGGCGCGCGTCTCGGCCTCCGCTTCGAGAATCTTATCGAAGACGCGCGATTGGATGAACCTCGAACCTTCATGACGCGTGACGGTAGACTGCAGCTGATCGGGACTGCGAAACACGGTATCGACATACATCGTCGCGTCCGTTTTGAATCTAGTGTTGGCGGCATAGAACTTTCGCTGCGCGCGAAATTCCAACAACGCGCGATCCTGCCATTCGTTACGCGCCATCATGCGATTCAAAATCTCTTCCACTGCGTCCGCGCAAACGGGCATGGGCATGGCTAGAAAGATGAACAAGGCAAGATGGCAGTACTTGAAGCCTATTCTCATGATTGCAGTCCAAAAGGACGAGACATTGTACAGCGAAGTGGTTGTTCTTCAGCTAAATGAGCTATCATATGCCCACGATAACAGGTCTGGATGCGGAGCGCTCTTTGCCGTTCATGCTCAAGCTCTACCGTAACAAAATTGTCATAACTCTTCTGGCAGCATTCTTCGTGTTTTTGTTTGGAACGAA
>QHXA01000766.1:2599-4910 GCA_003222755.1 Acidobacteriota bacterium | reverse complement strand
TCCGGCTGCCGGCTTCCAACCTGCTCTTCTCGCCGGTAGAATAGCGCTGGCCGAGTGGCAGCGGGTCGCCTGGGCGAGCGGGCCGCTGGCGACTGTGCCGGAAGGTCGGCGGCGATGCTGCACGTCTACGTCAGCAATAAAGATGAGCGGAAGCAACTAGAACACTCGGGTGGGCCCATCGAATTCGGTCGCGGGCCACAACGAGAAGGCGTGCCGCGCTGCATGATCCAGGATGTTTTCGTATCACGCGACCACTTGCGGGTCGAGGAGGTTGCCGGCGGCCACGTCGAAGTTTGCAACCTCAGCGGGTTGAATCCCATCGTTCTTGCAGACGAGACCATGATTCTGCCTGGCCGCCGTCGCGAGTGCGACCTTCCTGTTCGTGTGAAGATCGGCGAAACTTGGATCACGATCGAACCGGCCGACAACGATCCGATCAATCGCGATGTATTGGCGACCATCGCACAACCGGCGCGGGCCAGAAGCCTTTCCGATGTTAACCGGAACATTCTCCAGCTTGGCCGGTCGCCGAACCCAGAAACGTTAGCCGAATGGTTCGAAACGGTGATCGCCGTACAACGCGCCGCTGCGGGATCGCCGGAATTTTATTTGCAGACGGCGCGGGCGCTGGTCAGCCTGGTGAGTTTGGACCGTGGCCTCGTGCTGCTGCGGCGCGGCAACATGTGGGAAGCGGTGGCCCGCGAGCCCAACGAAGCCTCGCACGGGCGCGAGTTCAGCCAGACAATTCTTCGATACGTAGTCCAGGAGCGGCGGACGTTTTATCAGGCTTCCATGTCGCTGCTCACGATGGCAGAAAGTCTTGCGGGCGTGGAGGCCGTCGTCGCGTCGCCGATCTTCGACTCGCACGACGAGGTCGTCGGGGCGCTTTACGGGTCGCGGCGTCTCCGCTACACCGAATTGAGCGGGGAAGGGATCGGGCCGCTCGAGGCGCAGCTTGTGCAGCTACTCGCCTCGGCAGTAGGCGCCGGCCTCGCCCGGCTCGAAAAGGAAGCCGAAGCGACGCGGCTGCGCGTGCAATTCGAGCAGTTCTTCTCGCCGGGTCTCGCGCGGGAGCTGCAAACGAACCCACGGCTGCTCGAAGGACAGGAACGCGAGGTTACGGTGCTGTTCACCGATATCCGTGGTTTCTCACGCCTGACGCAACAGTGCGGACCCAGCAAGACGTTCCAGTTGGTGAGCGAACTTATGGAGCGCATCGTCTCCCGGGTCCGTCAGTTCGACGGCGTTGTGGTCGATTACATCGGCGATGGCTTGCTGGCAATGTGGAATGCCCCGGCCGATCAACCCGACCACGCAAACCTAGCCTGCCGCACGGCCGTGGCGATTTTAAGTGAGTTGCCTGCCCTTTCTGAAAAGTGGCGCGACGTCATTCAGCGGCCGTTGGCGCTGGGCGTCGGGCTAAACACCGGACTGGCACTCGTCGGCAACGTCGGCACGAAACACAAATTCAAGTATGGCCCACTGGGTCACACGGTCAACCTCGCTAGCCGCGTCGAAGGTGCGACGAAATATCTCGGCGTTCCGGCGCTGATTACCAGTTCGACGCGGACCCTCTTGGATAAGCACTTCTGCACGCGTTGCCTCGGCCGGTTTCGCGTGGCCGGTGTAAGTGGAACGGTCGATCTATACGAGTTGTACGGAGAGGAAGCCACACTGGAATGGTGCTCCCGCCGCGACGCTTACGAAGCCGCTCTCGGGCTATACACGGAAGCACGGTGGGCCGAGGCTGCGCAGGCCCTCCGTCCGCTGGTCGGCGACCAGGATGGACATTTCGACGTGCCGAGCCTCAATCTCCTCCGCCGTGCCGTCGAGTGCCTGCGCTCGCCGCCGGATACCTTCGACCCCGTCGTCGATCTTCTCCGCAAGTGACCGTGAATGTCAGAGCGTGATGTGCACGCTCTGCACATGCCACACGTCCCGGCAGTACTCGCGAATGCTGCGATCCGAAGAAAAGTGTCCGAGTCGAGCCACATTGAGAATCGACATTCGCGTCCATCGGTCAGCATCGGCAAAGGCGCGGCTCACTTGCGCCTGCGCGGCATAGTATGAGGCGAAGTCGGCCAGCACCAGGAACGGATCGTGCTCCAGCAGCTGATCAACCAGCGGACGAAACAGGTTGCGATCACCGCCGCTGAAGAGCCCGCTCGCGATTGCATCAATCGCCCCGCGAAGCACCGGGTCGGCATTGTAGAAGTCCCGCGGTCGGTAGCCACTCGCCTGAACGTGGGCCACCTCATCCGCTGTCAAGCCAAACAGGAAAAAGTTATCCGCGCCCACCTCGCGGCGAATC
>QHXA01000766.1:0-2458 GCA_003222755.1 Acidobacteriota bacterium | reverse complement strand
GATGTGCTGGGCCGTCTTCACATTGAAGTCAGGCACGAAGACGACGCGCAAGCGCCCGTGCACGGCCGGGTCGGCATTCACAACATCAGCCACACCATTTACCAGGCGGATAATCAGTTTCGCGAGGTAGTAGCTGGGCGCTGCCTTGCCGGCAAATACGAAAGTTCTGGGAACGATCTCGGCATTCGGCATCTCTCGCAGCCTGAGATACAGAGCGACAATATGCAGCAGATTGAGGTGCTGCCGCTTGTATTCATGAAACCGCTTGGCTTGGACATCGAACAGGGTGTCGGGATCCAGTGATACGCCAGTGCGCGCGAACGCAAGAGCCGCCAAAGACTGGCGGGCCTCCCGCTTGACCGAACGCCAATCGCGGCGAAATGAAGGGTTCTCGGCCAGTGGTTCGAGGCGTCTCAGCTCCTCGAGATCGGACAGCCAATCCTGACCGATTGCCTCAACGATCAGTCTCGCCAGAGGAGGATTTGCTACCGCCATGAAGCGCCTGGGATTCACGCCGTTTGTGACATTACCGAACTTGTCAGGTTCTAGCTCGTAGAAATCGCGGAGCACGCTGCTTCGTAGTAACCGGCTGTGAAGCTCGGAGACGCCGTTGATGTGGAAACTTCCAACGCTTGCCAGGTGGGCCATTCGCACGGCATGGCGGCCGTTCTCGTCGATCAGCGACAAACGCCGCACCCGTTCCTCATCACCTGGATATCGGTGGCGAACATTCTCCAGAAAACGATGATTGATCTCGAAAATAATTTCCAAATGTCGCGGCAACACGCGTTGGAAGAGTTCTAGCGGCCAACTCTCAAGGGCCTCCGGCAGAAGCGTGTGGTTCGTATACGCGAACGTATTCCGTGTGATTTTCCAGGCAGTGTCCCACTCCAGAAGGTATTCGTCCAGCAGCAGCCGCATCAACTCGGCCACGGCAATCGCGGGATGCGTGTCGTTCAGTTGAACGACAAGTTTCTCCTGCAGCTGCGTTATGTCGGGGGTACGCTGACGGACAATTCGAATTGCGTCTTGCAAGGCGCAGGAGACGAAAAAGTACTCCTGCTGGAGTCGAAGGACTTTGCCCTGGATCGGTTCGTCGTTCGGATACAGCACCTTCGTGATGTTCTCTGAGACGATCTTCTCGCTGACAGCGCGATAATAGTCGCCGACATTGAACGCCTCGAAATCGAACGACTCGATCGCTTGAGCCTGCCATAAGCGCAAGAGATTTACCGTATTGACGCCATAGCCTAGGATCGGCGTGTCATACGCGACGCCCAAAACCATCCGATCAGGCTTCCATTCGACGCGATAGCGGCCGCTATCGTCGCGATAGGCGTGCGTTGATCCGCCGAAAGCGATTGGAAAGGCAATCTCGGGCCTGGCAATCTCCCAGGGGTTGCCGTACCGCAACCACTTGTCGGTCAATTCCACTTGCCAGCCGTCACGAATCGCCTGATCGAAGATTCCGAATTCGTAACGAATCCCATGCCCGATGGCGGCAAACTGCTGCGTGGCCAGCGACTCTAGAAAGCACGCCGCCAGCCGTCCCAAGCCGCCATTACCGAGTCCCGGCTCTTCTTCCTGCTCCAGCAACTCCTCGAGCTTCAGTCCTAGTTCGCTCATCGCCTCGTCGACCTGTTCGCCGATGCCGAGGTTCAGAATGTTCATACCCAACTGCGGGCCGATCATGAACTCGGCGGAAAGGTAGCACACCGTACGGCTTGCTTGCTCGTAATACGACTGTGCGGTGCCTAACCAACGCCGCAAAAGCCGATCGCGAATGGTGAAAGCCAGGGCGTTGTAGTAATCGTGAGGCGTTGCGACAGCGGGGAATCTGGCCTGGATGTAATGGAGGTTATCAAGGAAGGCGCGCTTGATCGCAGCAACACTCGTGCCCGTACGAATCTCGTCCTTGGCCTCGTCTCTGTTGTTGCGACAATTCATCCGGCGCGCCGCTTTGAAGGTCGTGCCCGCCCATTATGCATTGCGTCAAGCACCATGCAAAGCAACATAGAGGCGCGAAGGTAAGGAATATGTCGCGCACCCGCACCAACGCACCAACTCGATAAGTTGACGCGACGGCGGCAGCTGGTATACTCCTCGCACTATTTCAGGTCCCAAATTTTTCAGTGACTTCGGGCTTCTGTCCGGCAGGCCCTCTATGCCAGAACGCGAGGAACGTCATGAGCAAATTCTTGATGGCAGTCGCCGTGTTCGTGTGTGTTATTCGACCCACTCACACACTTGCACAAACAAGCAACGCGACATTGGGTGGAATCATTTCCGACGCCACGGGCGCTTTAATCCCCGGCGTCACGATCACGGCGACGAATGCCCAAACGGGAATCGTTACTACCGTAGTGAGTAATGAGTCCGGGGCCTACCAGTTTGCGAGCCTGCAGACTGGAACGTACAAGGTCAGTGCAGAGCTGCCGGGGTTTCGGACACAGACTTA
>QHXA01000765.1 GCA_003222755.1 Acidobacteriota bacterium | reverse complement strand
ACCGGGATGTTCGCACTGCCGAGCGAAATCAGATTCAACTGTTCGTGTCCTGATTCTGCGCGCATGTGTAAACACGTAGCCGCCGTACTGTACGGAATCGGCGCACGGCTCGATGAAAAGCCGGAACTGCTGTTCACTCTCCGAAATGTCGATCAGCAAGATCTGATAACGAAGGCCGGCAGCAGCTTAACGAAACCGAAGACGAGCAAGGTTCTCGAAGTGGATAATCTCTCAGAATTGTTCGGCATCGAAATCGCCGAGCCCAAACGCAAGCGAACGCGACGCCGATCAACGCATACCGGCTAATTTCCGGGCACGCCTCCGGCGTGCGCAATTCTTCAGATGAGAGGAGAGCCATAGCTCACACATGACATTTTCGTGACAATCTCCGCCAGCGTTACGATCTAGAATGCGGCGGTGAATTCGAGCGATTCAAGACGTAAGCGCCAACTCCTGCTCTTCCTCTCTGCCATTCTCATACCTACTGCCGTCCTCATCACGATGGCGACGCGGCTCGCTCATCAGGATGCAGAGCTGGCCGAAAAAAGAATGGCTGATGAGCGCCGCGATGCGCTCGATCAACTCCGCAGGGAACTGGCGGCCCGCCTGGAGACTATAAAACTTCAGGAACTGAACCGCCTCGCCGACGATTCGCACTCGAGCGGTCCGGCGCCGCCGGACTTTCCCGTCGTGTTCGTTGCTCCTCTGGTTCAAAATCGGCTGTTTCTGCCGTGGGATCGTCTGCGTCAGACAGTTAGATCCTCACCCCGGTTTGCGCAATACCAGAGAGAAGGCGAAGCGCGCGAATTTCTCGGCAACGATTTTGCCGGTGCGTATGACGCATACGGGCAGGCGCTGGCCGCGGCGGAAAACGCATTGGACCGGTGCGCTGCGCTGTTGTCGGAAGGTCGAGTTCTGGTCAAAGCCGAGCGCAAATCCGAAGCCGCCGGCGTTTACAGCGCGATGTTACACGAGTGCGACTCTCTCGAAGATCGCGACGGCATGGGTCCCGCCCTCTATGCTGCTGAACGTCTGGCGTCGCTTGGTCGCGATGCCCGCGCTGCACAGCAATACGTCGTCAAGAGAGCGCAAACTTCCCGATGGGTGCCGCCGGTGCAGGCGTATCTCATGCGCTCGCTGTTGCGCGAGGTGGCAACTCCTGAAGCAAAGCATGCGCTTGAAAAGCTGTCGCAGGAAATTCATGACGTCGAGCAGATCGTCGCTCTGGCGAACGATCTGAATCGGCTTGCGCGGCTCGATTTCCCATTTCATGCAAGCCCCGGAAAATCCGTGTGGCTCGCCTACGGCGATGAACCGTGGCTCGTGACCGTAATGTCTACTGCTTCCTTTTCTCCTCCTGCCGTCTTGGCAATTTCTTCGAAAAAGATTTCGGCTCCCGGTGTGACATTCCGCGCGACGGCCTCGGCCGCATCCTTACCACTAGGTGAGGGCTTCGTCGACCTTCACGTTGAATGGCCCGTCGGGCGCTTTGCTCCGGTGAGAGCCATTCCGCCCTCGTTGTACGCCGCAGGCATCGCATTCATTCTCATCTTCACGATGGTTGCCGGATATTTGCTGCTCCGCGACATCAGCCGCGAAATTGAAGTCGCAGAAATGAGATCGCATTTTGTCGCGAGCGTGTCTCACGAGCTCAAGACGCCTCTGACGGCCATCCGTATGTTTGCGGAGACGCTCGCGATGGGCAGAGCTGTGGATGAGCGGACTCGATCGGAATATCTTCAAACCGTCGTGAAC
>QHXA01000764.1:4340-6904 GCA_003222755.1 Acidobacteriota bacterium | reverse complement strand
CCCGGGCCAGATCATAGGTGAAGAGGTTGTGCGCTGGGCTCTCGACTTCCATGGCCACCTGCCAGCCATCCGGCGAGATCCGGGGATGAGAATAGGCGCGGAGAGGGAGCGGCAACGGCTGCGCGTTCCCGTCGCGGTCCACCCAGACCGGGAGACGCTTGTTCCCTAAGCCTGCGCCAGGAACGTATGCGAGCGATCCATCAGAAGAGAGATCAAAATGAACGGCCCCCGTGATCGGGCTGACCAAGACGCCTTGCTTCACCGACACCGCGGCTCCAGTGATGGCCAGCCGTTTCAGGTCGAAGGGAGCCGCAAATAAGGCTCCTGCGCGGCCGTACACGAGGTGACCGGATGGCGAGTAATGCGCGCCGCCCATCCCACCTTCGATCAGTACCCGTCGCTCCCCCGTCTTCAGCGACTGCACGACGATGTTGTCGTCTGACGATTCAATGCTGTCCTTGCCAACCGTGAACAGCATTGCGTCGCCACCAGGCAACAACTCCGGCCAGCGGAACCTGAACTCTCCCTTCCTCCGATTGACGGCGGCGACAATCTTCGGATCTCCTCCGGAAGCAGGAACGGACTCAATCGCTTCAATCTTTCTGACGAAGAGAATGTTATCGTCCGATCCCCAGCTCGCTCCCCAGAACGCCCCTGAATCACAGATCGTCACTGGCTCGCCGCCGGCAAGAGCGATTTTCTTCAACTTGAACGCTTGCCAGAATCCTACCCATTGGCCGTCCGGCGAAAAGAAGGGCGACATCGCGCCGCGTGTCTCGGGAATCGGCTTGGCCTCCAGCTCGCCAAATGAACGCAGATAAAGCTGACTCTGCCCGCCCCGGCTGGCTGCGTAGACGAGCCGTGTGCCATCCGGCGAAAGCACGGCGGCAGAAGCATGTCCGGGAGTGACCAGAACTTCTCCGGGCGGCAGAGATACCGTAAACTGAGCGACGGTTGGCGCCACAGCCCGATTGCGCAATACGAGCCACCCCGAGGCAGATGCCAAAACGGCCCCGAGCAGAACGCCAGTAACACCCCATCGCAACGGACTGCCATGCGTCTGCGTGGCCACATTGGATGGGATCGATGGGACGGTCGCGCGACCGTCGCTGGAAATTACGGACAGCTCGGGCGGCGCCGCTTCGATCAACGGATGGAGAACGGGAACGGGCGGACCATCTCTCGATGGCTGCGCCCTATCTTGATGTTTCGCGCTATCGCGCTCACGCTTCGCGTCGGGCTTGCATTCGCTCCGCTCATCTCCATTGGGAAACTGCAGGTCCGCGGCTGCTTGCCGCACGGGTCCGGTGAAACGGTAGCCGCGTTTCGAGATGGTCTCGATATACGGCTGGCCATTATCGACGTTTCCCAGTGTCTTGCGCAGGAGCGAAATATGATGCCCGAGATTGCTTTCTTCAACGAAGGTATCGGGCCAGACCGCGCTGACCAGTTCGCCCCTGGAGACAAGCGTCCCACGCTTGTCCACCAGCACGACTAGGACATCCAGTGCCTTGGGGGGCAGCGGCACAATATCGCCGCACCGGAGTAACAGCGGAGCGGAAGCGTCCAGCCGGAACGGGCCAAATTCGTACAAGTGATCGCCTGACACTGGAATAAACGTCTTCCCAATTTCTTCCAAAAAAATTCCTATTTCGTACAGGACTCGGAATGGCCTGTTCCAGTAGCGTAAGCGGGTCAGCCGAGGTTTGAAGAGAAAAGCACCTTGAGTCTAACCCCAAAGCTCCGTTGGCAACAAGGAGGATTCGATGTTTCGACCAAACGTTTACATCACGATGTTGGTCGGTCTTGGTTTGCTGGCGGGCAGCGGGCCCGGACAGGTGACGACGGGCAGGATCCTCGGAATGGTTTTGGACCCGAGCGGCGCCGCGGCTGTGGCTGTTCGCAACCTGGAGACGAACGCGACGCAAAAGACATCAACTGACGCGGAGGGCCGGTTCCTCCTCCCGCAACTTCCTGCCGGTTCGTATGAGGTCACAATAGAGAAGGAGGGCTTCACATCCTACGTGCAAGGTCCGATTGTGCTGCGGCTGAATCAGGACGCCGACCTTCACGTCCGGCTGGAGCTTGCCGGAGTGGCGGAAACGCTCGTTGTGCGCGAGGACGCTCCGCTCATCAATACCACTGACGCCGAAGTGGGGGTCAATTTCGATACGAAACGGATCTCCGAGCTGCCTGTGGCGACGAACCGCAATGTCTTAAACCTCGCACTTTCGGCGGCGGGCGTCAGCCAACTTCAAACCGGCCAGGGGGGCGTTCCTCTTGGTGGAGGCACTATTGCGGTAAACGGAATGCGCGTGCGGTCGAACGAACGCGGCCGTTCCGCTTTCGACCGCCCGCACCGTTTTGTAACCAACGGAGTATGGGAACTACCTTCTCCGGACGGATGGTTGGGGCGCACGCGCGGCATTGCGTCCGTGCAAGTCTCACTTGTTGAACCTCGGGAGGAGGTTTCCCATGACATATAAACAGGTCCTGGTTGGCTTCGTATTAATCGTACTCACCTCAGTCATCTTGATGCTCCTTCAATTGCCCATGCCACCTAT
>QHXA01000764.1:3790-4273 GCA_003222755.1 Acidobacteriota bacterium | reverse complement strand
CGAGGTGAACCAGGGACAAGCCGATGATCAGGTGAGGTTCCTGTCCCGACGCCAGGGCTATGCGCTGTTTCTGACCTCGACGGAGGCCGTGTTGACTCCCGCCCGCGGTTCGGCGCGTCAGACCGCCATCGAGTTGCCACCCACGCCGGCTGTGCTCCGCATGAAACTCGTAGGTGCTGGGCCCGCAACAAAGTCACGAGGGCTTGATGAGCTGCCGGGCAAAGTCAACTACTTCACTGGCAACAACCCCAGGAACTGGCGCACAAATATTTCCACTTATGCCAAGGTCCGGTACGAAGGCGTATATCCAGGGGTGGACCTGATTTACTACGGCAACGAAGGGGAGTTGGAATACGACTTTGTGGTTGGTCCTGGCGCCGATCCGAACGTGATCAGCCTCGGTTTTGAGGGCGCCGATAAACTGGAAGTCGACGCTGAAGGCAACCTCGTCGTGCAAACTGGATCCGTCCAGGTAATTCACCG
>QHXA01000764.1:3020-3626 GCA_003222755.1 Acidobacteriota bacterium | reverse complement strand
CATACTCCACTTATCTCGGTGGCAGCCAGAACGACAGAGCCGTAGGCATCGCAGTGGACGCCAGCGGCAACGTCTACGTAGGCGGTACTGCTGGCGCCAACTTCCCAAGTGTGAATCCATCGCAGCCAGCTTACGGTGGTCCCCCAGGCGGTCCGAACGATGGTGGTGACGCATTCGTGGCCAAGCTGAATGCGGAAGGTTCTGCCCTCGTCTACTCCACCTACCTGGGCGGCAGCGGACAGGAGCAGGTTGGTGGCCTTGCCGTAGATGCCAGCGGAAACGCCTACATTATTGGATCAACCGACTCCACCAACTTTCCCACTGTGAATGCATTGCAGCCAGCGTACGGCGGCTCAAGTGACGCTTTCGTCGCGAAACTGAATGCGAACGGATCGGCGCTGATTTACTCCACTTATCTGGGTGGCAGCGGGCAGGAGGGACCTGTTACCAGATTCGGCGAAATCGCGGTGGACGCTGCAGGTAATGCTTACGTGATAGGCCCGACCAGTTCGACCGACTTTCCCACGACGCCAGGTGCCTTCCAAAAAAACTTCGGCGGCGGCGTTCAAGCGCAATTGGGCGACACTTTCGTAGCAAAGATTACTC
>QHXA01000764.1:0-2993 GCA_003222755.1 Acidobacteriota bacterium | reverse complement strand
CCTTGGCGGCAGTCGTGACGAACGTCCCTTGGACATTGATGTTGATGCTGGCGGCAACGCCTACGCCACGGGCTATACAACGTCGCAGAACTTCCCCACACGGAATGCTCTACAGTCGACTCTGGCTGGAACTCAGGACGTCTTCGTGACGAAGTTCAATCCCGAGGGAACGCCAGTCTACTCCACTTACTTTGGCGGCAGCGGCATTGAAAGCACCGATGGCGGCGGCATCGCTGTAGACGTCGCCGGCAGCGTATACCTGGTCGGTCACACCAGTTCGACCGACTTCCCAACGCACAACCCATTGCAGCCAGCATACGGTGGCGGGCAATGGGATGCATTCATAACGAAGTTGGCTCCCGATGGCAGGGCGCTGATCTATTCGACCTATTTTGGTAGCAGTGGTACTGATCGGGGCAATCGGATCGCTGTTGATTCCTTGGGCAATGCTTACGTGACTCTAAATGTTGACTCCAACGACGTCCCAACGGTCAGTCCCGTCCAGCCTGCTTACGGTGGCGGGACTGAAGATTCCTTCCTGGCGAAGTTGTCGCCCGATGGCAGGACCCTGATCTATTCCACCTTCCACTTACCTTGGCGGCAGCGGGCAAGATCAGATTCCCGCCGGCGTGGCTATCGACGGCTCGGGCAACGCCTACATCGCCGGTTTTACCGCTTCAACCGATTTCCCAACCGCAAACCCCCTGCAGCCCACTTTCGCTGGAGGCCTGAGGGATGGCTGGGTGGCGAAAATTTCTGAGTTGACTCGGCCGTACACCATTACGGACCGTGGCGGCGTTTCGTTTTCCGGTCATGGAACCTCGGCGTTGACTACCGGCTATGTCCGAATCCAGCCCAATACCAGTTCAATGACTCCCCCGGCAGTCGCGATCCTCGGATTTCGACAGAATAATGTTCTGATCAACGAAGCAGCAATGCCGGCAACGGCCCCGGTGACCAGTGGGCGGATCTACGCGGAAGTCAGTGATCAGGTCAAAACAGGCATCGCGATCGCAAATGGAAATAATCAGGCGGTGACGGCAAATTTCTTCTTTACGAATGAGGCGGGTCAAAACTCCGCGCAAGGAAGCATTTCCATTCCGGCAAATGGACAGATCGCCCGTTTTCTCAATGAGCCTCCGTTCAATGCCGAATCCTCGTTTCGCGGAACATGGACCTTCAATGCAGGCGCACCGGTCGGTGTGATGGCGTTGCGAGGATTCACCAATGAACGATCGGAATTCCTGATCACAATGCTGCCTGTGGTTGACCTGTCATCTGCCGCGTCGGAAACCGCGGTTATCCCGGATTTCGCCGACGGTGGCGGCTGGACAACCACAATTGTGCTGGTCAATTCAACCGACAGTTCTGAGAACGGTTCGATTCAGTTTTTGGGACAGGGAAGCGCGAACGTTACCGCAGAACCGGTCAATGTAACCGTTGGTACCCAGCAAAGCAGCACATTCACCTATGCGGTACCTCCGCGAGCGTCATTTCGGCTTCAGACCAGAGGCTCGACAGCAGTCGCTCGGGTGGGATCGGTGCGAGTGACTCCGGCCCTGTTCTTCAACGCTCCGTCCGCTTTCGCGATCTCTTCATTCAGAAATGCAGGGACCACCGTATCGGAAGTGAGTGCACAGGCGGTTCGTGCAGGATCGGCGTTTCGGATGTATGCGGAGGCATCCGGAAATTTCGGTCAATATGGGTCCATTCAAACGGGAATCGCAATAGCGAACACTGCGTCGACGAGCGTGCCTGTTACTTTTGAGCTGACAAGTCTGACCGGAGCCTCGACAGGTTTGCAGGGGAGTGTGACAGTCCCGCCCCAAGGTCAGGTTGCGCTTTTCCTGAGTCAGATTCCGGGTTTTCAATCACTCCCCCGGCCGTTTCAGGGCATACTGCGAATCTCGACCAACTCGGCACCAGGAATCTCCATCATGGGAATACGGGGACGCTATAACGAGCGCGGAGACTTCTTGATAACCGCTGTACCGCCAATGAGCGAGGCCGCTACGGCTTCGAGTGCCGAGATCGTCTTCCCACAATGGGCCATTGGAGGAGGTTACTCCACACAGTTCGTCCTGTCGGGCTTGCCCGGTCAAACTTCAGCGGGAGAGCTCCGTTTCTTTTCGCCGACAGGCCAACCCTTAATGTGAATGCCGAGAAAGCACACCCCTTTAACTGTGATGTAGGCTCTCTGCCGAATTGCCAGATCATGGGTCCTGAGCCGCGGCGTTCGAAGTGAAGATGAGGGCTCAAGCGCGAGCGGGACCGCCCTCTCGGCGCTGCCGTCCTGCGAAATGTCGCCTCAGTCAACATGAGGCCCCCTTATCGGACATGGCGCCCCTCGACCTTCAACTCTGTCCTTGCCGTCCGCCAATTCTACTTATCCTCCTTGACCACTTGGAGATACTACGGCTTGTGAGATGTTTGAAAGCCGATGCACGGAAGTAATGGATGTGCTTGCGACGAACGCGTCCGCGACGATTACTGGCGGAAAACGCCGAAGTGTTTAGCAACGACCGGCTCGTCGTCAGTCGTCTCCTCTAAAGACGTGGCTTCAACCACCCAAAAGGTCCGGTTCTGAGAGGTTGAAAAGTGATCCGGGCGCTCGTTGCTTCGATAAATGCAGCAAGAAGCAACGAGAACATCGGTTCTCTGAAGACAGCAGTTGAAAAATTCTACAACGCTGCACGGGCTGACTACCGGCTGGCGGAGTTCCTGAACCAGAAGCTTCCGTAGCTCAGAGAAGGGTATCCCGTGTATTTCCGCAGAGCCTTAACTTTTCAGGACCGGACATGTGGGACATTGAAAGTCACTTCTACGGGATAGCGGTTTCACGCCAGCTGACCTTCACGCGCGGCGCAAAGGTTACTAGAACGTAGTCGACTTTTCGTTAGTTATCTGGTAAACGGCGGCCGCAGGCCACGGGCCTGCCCCACTTCTGGCGCAGACCAGATTCGAGTCTACTTGGCTTGCAAGATCTGAGCGCA
>QHXA01000763.1:2621-5180 GCA_003222755.1 Acidobacteriota bacterium | reverse complement strand
ACTGCGAATCACCAGCGCTATTCCGATCGCCTTTGGCGGCGTGAATATTTTGTATCCCGAAGGAAAATTCACCGGAATCAATGTGGCTTCTTCGGCAGCCGTGGTTTGCATCCAGGTCGTCGCGCCTGCTCGTAACCCGTTAACGAACGAGTGCCGCGTGTTCCCCACTCCGTGCGATGTTCCAGACGGCTGGATACCCACGGCATCTTGCCTGTAGTACTGTAGGGGCGCGTCTATGACCGCCCCTACAGAGCCCGGCCGGTTGCGGTGGATATGTGAGAGCCGTCTTTGGTCATCTTTCCCTCGCTAACACTCGCCAGTTCACCAAGTCTGGAGCTTACGGTATCAGCTCGATGTGATTATGAAAATGGTCTTGACAATGTGGTGCGTGCAGTCATAACTACGGCATCACTTCCTGGAGAATCTATGAAACCCATTCTGTCAGGCATCACGGCACTGTTGTTGTTCGCTGGGAGCTGCAGTTCCCTGTTTGCCCAGGCCACAGCCCAGATCAGCGGAACAGTCAAAGATCAGAGCGGCGCAGTGTTGCCCGGCGTAGAAGTGACCGCGACTCAGACGGACACCGGAATTGTCAGAACAACGGTGAGCAACGAAACGGGAAGCTACGTCCTGCCGAACCTTGTAACTGGTCCGTACAGGCTCGAAGCGTCATTGCCGGGCTTTCGGAGTTTTGTTCAGACCGGAATCGTGCTGCAGGTCAACGCGAGTCCCGTGATTAACCCCGTTCTTGAAGTCGGACAGGTGAGCGAGCAGGTCGAGGTCGAGGCGAATGCGGCGCAAGTCGAGACGCGCAGCTCGGGTGTGGGTACGGTGATCGAGAACCAGCGCATTTTGGATTTACCGTTGAACGGCCGGAACATCACCGACCTCATCACGCTTTCGGGGATGGCCGTTCAAACGGGCACCGGTGGAGGACACTCGAGATCCGGCGTGAATATAGCCGTCGCCGGCGGTAACAGTTATGGCGTCCAGTATTCGTTGGACGGGGCGCCGCACATCAACAACTACGACGGCACAGGCATGCCGCTTCCGTTTCCCGATGCATTGCAGGAATTCCGGCTCGCCACCAGCGCGCAGGACGCCTCGAATGGAATGCATTCCGGCGCCGCTGTGAATAGCGTGATCAAGCCCGGCACCAATGCGTTTCATGGAGACCTATTCGAGTTCGTGCGCAACAATGCGTTCAATGCCCGCGATTTCTTCGCGGTCAAGAATGACGGACTGAAGCGGCATCAGTTCGGCGGCACGCTGGGCGGCCCGATCCGGAAGGACAGGTTATTCTTCTTCGCCGGTTATCAGGGAACGACGATCCGCCAGACTCCCGCGAGCACCACGGCATTTGTTCCTACCTCTCAGATGCTGGCTGGAGATTTCACCGCTTTTGCTTCCCCCGCCTGCAACGCCGGCCGCCAGATCATGTTGAGAGGGCCATTCATGAACAACAGTGTCAGTCCCTCGTTGTTCAGTCCGGCAGCAGTCAACATCACATCGAGGCTCCCGAAGACTCTTGATCCATGTGGAAAAGTTTTATTCGGCAATATCACTCATGAAAACGATCTGCAAATCCCCGTGCGCGCCGATTATCAATTGAGCGCCAAGCAGACCTTTTTCGCACGATATCTTCTGAGCCGGATCGAACAAATGACACCATTTGATCTGGCGCCAGACAATGTACTGACGACCGCGCCGAAGGGTGCGGATATCACTGCCAATTCGCTGACGTTCGGCGACACGTACTTGATCAGCCCACAGGTGGTCAATTCATTTCGCATCTACGGAAACCGTGTCAGCAATTTCGAACCGGGCGCAAAGTATTTCGGGCCCGATGATGTCGGAATCAAGGTCTACACTCACGTTCCGAAATATCTGTCGATGCCGGTTAGCGGCGGATTTACTCTGGGAGCCATCGCGGGCGGCCCGGATCCGTTCGGTCATTCCACGAACTTCGGATTCAATGACGACCTTAGCATCGTTCGTGGCGCGCATCAGTTCGCATTTGGCGGCAATGTGATGCGGTCCATTCTGTGGACGCTCTCGAATACGTTTGCCAACCCCGTCATCACGATTAATGGCGCGGTCACGGGCGCAGGCCTGGCGGATTTTCTCCTGGGCCAGGTCTCACAAATCCGGCAAGCGAATCCCAATCCGATTAACATCTATCAGGATTTTGTCGGTCTTTATGGGCAGGACACCTGGAAGTTGACTCCCAAGCTGGCCATGACGTATGGCCTTAGGTGGGAGCCGTTCTTCGCAATGCAGTTCAGACAAAGCGACGTTTACAGCTTCAGCCTAACCAGGTTCTATGCGGGCCAGCGGAGCACTGTCATTCCGAATGCGCCTCCCGGTTTTACATATCCCGGCGATGCCGGATTTAATGGCAAGGCGGGCATGCCGAACAACTACAAGAACATTGATCCTCGCGTGGCGCTGGCGTGGGATCCTTCAGGTAACGGCAAAATCGCGATTCGCGTTGGCGCAGGCATCGCGCATGATTTTATCCGGCAGGATCTGCATCAGAATACGTCGACAGTGTCGCCT
>QHXA01000763.1:0-2555 GCA_003222755.1 Acidobacteriota bacterium | reverse complement strand
TCCGTTCAACTACGACAAAAATAATCCGGTCTTCACGCCTTACGGGACCTACCTTCCGATACCAGCGGACATGAAGACGACAACGCAGTACTCGTGGAACTTCGGCATCCAACACCAAGTAACCCGGGATTTATTTGTAGCGGCGACTTACGTCGGCACTCACATCATCCATATCCAGAACGCGCTCGAGCTGAACCCCGCGCAATACATCCCCGGGAATTGTGTTGCGGGCCAATATGGGCTGCTCGCGGCCGGTCCTTGTTCAACAGCCGGCAACGTCAATCAGCGACGGCTGCTCAATCTGGCGAATCCGCAGGCGAACCTGGGCTATCTGACTTCATATGACACAGGCGGCACGCAGGGCTATAACGGTCTTCTGCTCAATACCAACTGGCGCCGGGGACGGAACGTGAACCTGAATGCGAACTACACGTGGTCGCACTGCATTGGGCTGGATGTCATCACGCTGCTGAATCCCGGTCAGAACCACGTGCATCAGCCGTACCAGAACAACGGCTCCCAGGATCGCAATCAAGATGTCGGCAATTGCGCCGGAGACCGGCGTCAAATCTTGAACGCGACGATCGTGGCCAAGACGCCAGGCTTTGCGAATCATGCGATGAATATAGTTGCGTCGGGTTGGTCCTTCTCGACGATTTACACGCAGAGGACCGGAGCTCCACTGAATATCATCATTGGTTCTGATGTGGCGTTGAATGGTTTTCAGGGGAATTCCGGAACCCAGCGCCCCAATCAAGTCGACGCGCATGCCTACGGTGATCGAAAGTCCTTGACCAACTATTTCAACAAGGCGGCTTTCGCAACGACCGCTGCCGGCACTTATGGGAATGTCGGCGCATTCAGTGTCATCGGTCCGGGTTTCTGGGAATGGGATGAGGCTGTTTCACGGCAATTCAGAATTCGCGAAACGCAAACGCTGGAATTCCGCGCAGAGGCATTCAATGTCACGAATAGTCTGAGACGTGGCAATCCCGGCACGACTTTCAGCAACGCGAACACTTTCGCCGTGATCAACACCAGCGCCGGTGGTCCGAGGATTTTGCAATTCGCGTTGAAGTACATATTCTGATGGAGGCCACATGAATCCACTTCCATCGCGCCGTGATTTTCTTGTGAGTCTGGCCGGTCTCGGGGCCGGCTTCATGTTTCAAAACAAGCCTGGCCGGATCGATGTTCATCACCACTTCGGCTCACTGGAATGGATCGCCATGGTGAATACGAAGAAGACTCAGGGTTATCAGACGTGGCAGCCGTACACGCCGGGAAAAGCGATCGAGGATATGGACCGTGGCGGCGTTTCAACCGCGATGATCTCCATCACCACGCCCGGCATCTGGTTCGGAAACCTGGAGGAAACGCGGCGCCTGGCGCGTCGGGAAAACGAATATGGCGCCCGGATGGTTTCGGATTACAAGGGCCGATTCGGCTTGTTCGCTGTGCTGCCGCTTCCGGACGTTGACGCAAGTTTGCGTGAGATCGAATACGCCTTTGACACGCTCAAAGCCGAAGGCGTCGGACTGTTGAGCAACAACAAATGGTTGGGTGATGAATCGTTCAAACCGGTGCTCGATGAACTCAACCGCCGCAAAGCCATCGTGTATACGCATGGCGCAGCGCCGAGCTGTTGTGGAGGAAATTTCATCCCCAACGTGCCGGAGACCACCATCGAGTACAACACCGACGTGAGCCGGACCATTGTGAGCCTGATTTCCAGCGGCACGGCCAATCGCACGCCCGATATACGCTATGTCCTGTCGCATGGCGGCGGAACCATCACCGCGCTGACCGGGCGGTTCCTCGGTAATGAAGCGACTGCCGAGAATCTCGCCGGCACTCCGCAACCCAATTCAAGGCTGTACCACTTGCGGCGCTTCTATTACGACACGGCCGCCTCCACCAATCCAGTGAACATACAATCACTGAAGATGCTCGTCGGCACGTCCCAAATTGTATTCGGCACCGATCACCCATTCGGCAACAGCGCCAATATCGCCGCGGCGTTGCAAAAGGTCGGCTTGACGTCTGATGAATTGCGCGCAGTGGACCGCGACAACGCGCTCAGGATGATGATGAGGAAGTAAGTCGAATCACCGCCATCAATGCGGCCTTCCCAAGTTGATCGTCATGTCCGGGTTCAGCGATGAGATCGTTCACGTGCAGACGTTTCCGCAGCGTAACAGTTGAGGTATGGCGCGAGGAATGGCGAAGATGAAGCGCTGCCTCAGCGTTCACGGGCACACTCAAGAAGGCCAGACAAATAGCAGCGAGCGACAGCCCTTTCATCGGACTTAGTCTACTCCTTCGCCTGCGCACGCCCGAACCGCTGCGCTTTCGCAAGAGGCTTCCGGGAGCCACGACGTCAAGAATTCTGAAATTTTGGAAACGACAGGCAGCGGACAATTTCAAGGCCAGGAGGCGGCTAAAGAGAGAGGATTTTCAGATCAGGGATTCGGTCAAAGTCGCGGATGTTATCCGTTCCGATCGCGTAGCCGAGTTCCAGAGCGCACGGCGCCGATAATCAGATCAATGAAGGG
>QHXA01000747.1 GCA_003222755.1 Acidobacteriota bacterium | reverse complement strand
AAGCCTGTATACCGCAGGCGCCGGTACTACGTCTGCACCTCCACCTCCGGCTGCACCCCGGCCGTCGGGCACAGTGGGTGGCTATCCGATGCCTTCAGTTGATGACGAGAAGCAAACATACCGACGTTGGGGCTGGACGTGGAACCCAAGTCAGGAGCCGAATAGCCTGATTACCGCCGACCTTTACGAAATCCTATTCGGGCCTGGGTCCTACGTGCCATCGGGGACATACAATGTGGATGTTCATGGAGACACCGAGGGCGATGACCTCTGGACCTATCTGTTGATGTATCTCCGCTCTGGGAACACGGTGTATCAGAATCGCGCCGTGCAATGGGCGCGGTATTTTAACGATGAGTACGCGCAGTGCGTCGGTGTCAGTACTTCAACATTCTGCTCTGACCGGGATGGTTTTGGCGGAGATCATATCTACGGTTACGGGTTGTTAGCTTATTATGAGCACACCGGCAACAGCGTTCATCTGACGGCAGCGATTAATATCGGCGCTCAATTAGAAACTCTGTGGAATCCCAGCACGACCTCTTACTCCTGTGTGCCCGGTAATGGCTGCATGCACTATGGTTTCCGACTGGCCGGCCGGCATCTCTTGCTCGCAACACGGCTGGCTGAAGTGACCAACGATCCACGATGGACCACGTTGCGCGATCGCATCTTCAACACGATCGTGGAATCGCAGTGGTTCGCGAGTGAAGGTCTCTATATTGACGGCGCCGATGTGACGGACATGCAGTTGGAGCCGCATGTCGGTCCAGGCGCTACAGCCAAAGGTTGGATCGGAGTCCACAGTTTCTCGACCGCCATTTTAATGGAAGCCTATTCCCGTTATTGGAGAGCGACGGGCGACAATCGCGCCAAGACGAAATTGCTCTCTATAGCGCAATGGTTTGACAAGTACGGCCTTGAAGGGACGTATCAATACAGCGGCTCGTTTGTGTTCCGCAACATCAACACGGGCCAGCGGATGTATTTCAACGAAGCCGATCCCTCCTATACGACCTGTATGGTGAACCTGTTCGTGATGGCGTACAAGTTCACCGGAAACATGCACTGGTTGGACGTAGCGAAGAATTGGTTTGATCGTGGCAATAAAGGTGTCTACGCACATATCGATCAGAGAGAGGCAGCGGACAACGCCGTTGGACATTTTACGGATACAGAATTTGATACTTCTAATCGCAATTTCTATCTCGCGCGCAACAAAGGCGAGCTGATTTACACCTACCTCATTTTTGAAAATGGCGGAGCACCTACCCTTGAGCTGGAGGTGCCTGATCAGACGCTTCGGGCCATCCAACCACCTCGTCTGCAAGCGCGCCCACGGTAAAGACTGCGCCACCAAAACCCGGCAGCCTGACGGCGTGTTAATCCCACAACTCGCGTTACAACCCAAAAATCAAATCGCCAACCAATTTTGAAAAAGAGGGCCGCTGCTGTCCGGCTGGTTTGGCGCGATTCTCCCGTACAACCTCGCTCGGTTGGGAAAATAGCGGGAAAATCGAGCAATGTATCCATTAACTTGCTGGATGCGGGTCACATGGAAGATTGTAAGTTTCCGGTAAGAGCCTCCAAATTCGGTAAAAATTGCGAGATTTTTTGATGCTGTAACACTTGGAACCCCATAGGCACCTTTTTTTATGATGGGCTTGTAATTGCTAAGCAGCACCGCGCCTGACGACGTTACCATCGGTCTGGGTTGACGAGACTGAACAGGCACGGAGGCTTGCAATTGAATCGCAGAACGGGTGTCATTGTAACTCTTCAGATCTTATTAATAGTTTCAGTTCACAACCGTCAGGCTCAGGCACAAACGACAAATGTGCTGGCCCAGCAAGCGGCATCGATGGCACCCGGTCAATGGGTGGTGCTGAATCAAGCGGGCGATGGGAGCGGCTATGACGGAAATCTTACAAGCTCCGGTATGGGTGCAGGTGACATATTGGCGTTCGCGAGCAAGGCGACGTATGATCCCGTTCGCCGACGCGTTATTTATACAGGTGGTGGACACGGCGGCGGACCGAAAGGCATCGGGTATGAAGTGGAGACCAATAGATGGTCGGTTATGGCCAATCCCGTGTGGCTGGACCCGACGGGAAAGGATCATTCCTACCAGCTTCAGACTCTGATTCCGGGCCAACGTTACCTGCGCGGTCTCGCGAATACCTATCACGTCTTTTCTTGCAGTATCGATCGAAACGATATCAATGCGATTTTCGATTCCGCGGACTGTCCTGGCGACCAATCCGACCCGGCAGTCACGCCGCCGAGTTTAATCCAGCGCGGCAACCTGGAGTATTTTCCTGAGCGGAATAGCATCATCTTCAACGCC
>QHXA01000745.1:3631-4083 GCA_003222755.1 Acidobacteriota bacterium | reverse complement strand
GTTACGCGGCCGGTATTTTCAGCTCCTGTCCTGGATGGATCTTGTCGGGATCGCTCAGCTTGTCGCGGTTTGCGTTGAAGATTTTCATGTAATCGTTCGTGTTCCCGTAAAACTGTTTGCTGATCTTGGACAACGTGTCGCCCGCTTGAACGACATACGTTCTCATTGATGCACTCTGCAATTTCGGATCAATTGGAAAATCCGCAATCAGATCGTCCAGCTTCGGGTTTATTCGTTTGATCTCGTCCCAAACTGCGTTTGCCGCTTCTTGCGATGGCGCTGTTCCCTTCATGAGCAACTTGCCATTTTCCATGTGAAGATTTGCCAGGTGCACTTGCTTGTCTTGAATAACGTTCAACACGGACTGATATTTGGCTTTCAATTCTTCAAACGACGCCATGCTTGTAGTACCTCGCGGGTGATTTGATCTGTTTGTTCCAGTATACCTGCAC
>QHXA01000745.1:989-3568 GCA_003222755.1 Acidobacteriota bacterium | reverse complement strand
TTCTGGCCTTCCCAGCAGCCGTTGGGCCAACAGAAGCTGAAGTCGATTTCGGTGCCGATGGGCATCATATCCGTCGGGATGTCGCGTAAATGGATGTTGAGGCCGGTCGCTTTGGTCTGCTCTTCGTGCTTCGATGCCCAGCCGTCGGAGGTCCACACAATCGTGGCGGGAGCGAGCAATTCGATCCGAAGTTTGTAACCGCCAGGTACACAACTGCTCTTCTGATTGAATCGCCAGATGGTGACACGCGCCTCGATTTTCTCCTCCAGATATCGCTGAACCGTCTGCGGCGGCAAATCGAAGACTCGACCGTCACGAAGTGAACGGAGGAGCTTGATGTATTCGGCATGTGCCCACATCAACGGCATCGCCGAACCGGACGGTTTCCCGTTGAACAATTCACGATCGGGTATATCGTTCGTGTCCCAAACCTGTTCGGGAATAAAGCCTCCGGGACTGGTCTGAGCTTCCATCACATGCAAGAGCCATTCGGCGGCGTCGCGATCGCCGCGCGCGATCTCGTAATGCGCGCGCTCGCCAGTGAAGAGCGGCCAACCGCGTCCAACACCGGTGCCATCAAAGGGACTGCCATCGTCGTGTTCGCCATAACCATCTTCGTTGTAGCGATGCCAAACGGGTCCCGTCCTTGTTTCGGTCCTCAGAATCGCATCGATGATCCGTACCGTATTCACGATTCGCGGATCATTCGCAGCGCGTAAACCGAAACGGACGAGCGCCAGCGCGTCCGGGCTGACGATGGCTGAGGCGGACGCGCCGCTCTGATCGGGAGGACGATTCTTGATGGGCACAAAACCGTAATACGGCGATGGCGCATCGGCCGCATCTGGCGACGCAATCCGCACGTAATAACCTTCGACGCCGTGCCGGCGCGCCAGGTCCGAACCGGTCACGTACGTCCATCGTTCGATATTCGCATTCCAGATGTCGGCGGTCTCGCGCAAATAAGCCGCCGTGTCCATCTCGCCGTGTTCATCGGCGAAGTCGGCGGCAGCCAGCAGGGCCGCAACTTCGACTGCAAGCGTGAATGGCGAATAACCGGCATCTTCTTCCCATCGATCTTCCGGTGTGACTGGCCCATTGCAAACGAGATATGTGGCGGCCTGGCGCACGGCCGGCCATACGTTCAATTTGCCCAGACCGTTTGCTCGCCGCAACGCATCAGCAAGCAAGATGGGAAAAGCGGTCTCGTCCATCTGAATGCCGGTCCAATAAGGCGTCCCTTCGAGCCACATGTTTTGCGCCCAATGGCCGTCTGGCTCTTGGGTCGAGAGCAGATACACGAGAACCTGATATGCGCCCTCGATATCTCCAGCCGCCAGCAGGGCTCCGGCTCCTTCGACCTGATCGCGTGTCCACACGAGATGGTAACCGCCGAGGTCGTTATCTCCTTTCGCGAAGCCCCATGGAATGGACGGACTGGCGATGATGCCGCCCGGAATATCCTTCGATTCGCACGTTTTCAGAAGGGCGGTGCTGATTCGATAGCAGTTGATGCCATTTGAATGATTGTCCAGCGGCTCGCATCGACGTTGATAGTCTTGCCATTCTTCAATATATTTCTGCACGGAGTCATCAAATGGCTGCACGATCGAGCTCAGTGCCTGCTGGCCTGCTTCTGGAGCATCGCGGCCGAAACCAAGCGCGAGGATAAAGCCGCCGTCCGGAGGAACTGCAATCTCACCTGTGAGGGCGACATTGCCGTCAGGAGCTTCGTCAAAGAACCATGTCATCCGTTTGTGCGCGCTGATGTCCCGCCAACCATCGCTAAAGCCCACATATCCGCAGCTCATCCCCTTGAACGACGTTGAAGACGTGAGCGCCAGCGCTGTCCCACCGCGCTGTGCGAACAGCATCTGCGCGCATTTGTACATTCCCGTCCACGCATTATTTCCGGAGCCATGATCTTCAAGATGGGGCGCGAGCAGCGCGTACACGTGGTAATCCGATACCGAGCCTATTAGCGCCTCAAACTGAATCTGCTGCAGCACCACATCGCGGCGTGGGTCCGCGATAATAATTTTGCGAATGCGGTACCGGCCATGCTTGCACGTGTTCGTGAGGATGTACCCGGGAACACCCTGGACGATTGGCGTTATAGATGTGTCGCAGTCGCGTTTCTCTTCTGAAAAGAATTCGGACCCGTCGGTGATGAGCAGGCCGAGATCGCGGGTGTTCGGCTGATCGATAAAGGGAAAGTAGATCTCATCGAGAATACCATGCGAGATAGTGAACCAGACGCGGCTGTGCGTGCCGGCTGACGTTCCAACGCCTGACTTGCTGCTGGAAGTCCAGGTCGGAGGAATGCCGGGGAACCCGGGAGGCATTGGGCCGCTTATGCCCACTCCACGACCGCCTTGATTTCGTCGGCCGCGTGATGAAACAGGGCCTCATCGAAACGCGTGTAAGAAAAACGGTGAGTGATGATGCGTTGGAGCGGCGAGTTCGCCAGCTTCATCGCTTTGTCTAAATCCGCAACGGCTAATTCGAAGTGTTTTCGGCTTGCGTTTACAGTTCCGATGACGATTTGATTTCCAAGAACCAGTTGGCGCATTAGAGCG
>QHXA01000745.1:0-911 GCA_003222755.1 Acidobacteriota bacterium | reverse complement strand
ATCGAACTCGAGCGCTGCCACGCCCGTCGCTTCGAAGATCAAGTCAATCTGCCCGACCGTACGAAACAAGTCGTGCGGCTGCGATGTCCGCCCGTCGATATAGGTTCCGCCGAATTCCTTCAATAAGGCGGCGCGCGGTGAAGTTTCGTCGACAACATCCAAACCGATTACGCGAGCACCCCGGAGCCGAAGCGCAACAACGGCAAGAAGGCCGACGGGTCCGAGACCGGCGACAAGAGCCTGCACGCTACTGAACCATTCCGATGCACTGTTGATGTAGGGAAGCCGCGCGCACTGCAGCGTCGCTGCTTCATCGAGTGCTTTTTCAACAATGGAAAGAGGTTCGGCCAAAACGCCGATAGGGCTTAGGGAGTCCGGAATTCGGACGATATATTGTTCGTCATCCACGACAAACTCGGTTTGATATCCATCGAGTCTTTTGATCCCTCGTTCTGTGTAATCACCGCTTTCGCACATATCGTTTCGACCTGCCATGCAGGGGCGGCAATGGCCACAACTTCGGCGCACCGTGAACGTCGCGTAATCGCCAGGCGCGACGGTTCGGACCGATTCGCCCACCTCCACAATGCGTCCAAACATTTCGTGACCGATAACCAGCTCATTCGATCCGGCCGGCGCATCCGCGCGCATGCCAGCGGCCTCTTCACGATCGGTGCCGCAGATGCCAACTTGCAGCACCTGTAACTTGATTTCGGACGGCACAGTCACAACCGGCTCCGGCCGCTCGACGATGCGAAGGCTGTTCAGCACCTGAGGACGAATTGCAAGTGCTTTCATAATCGTTGGCGCTGACGCTCCTCAGTCGACTTCGAAGGCGCGTAATGCTGGCTCATTCTCCAGAGGAAATCCATTTCTTTTTTCGTTGAAGCAAACGCCAGGCGCGCTTCCAG
>QHXA01000744.1 GCA_003222755.1 Acidobacteriota bacterium | reverse complement strand
ATCCGCGCGTCGAAACTTTTCGGATAACCATACTGGTCGAGCCATGCGCGGTCATCGAGACCGACTGTCTGGACAACGAGCTCATCGCCTTCCCAATGCGCAACCGAGTGTCCGTACCAAGCCGGTCCAAGATTGACGAGGTCTTCGGAGGTGGGCAGCTTTCGTCCATCGAGCCAGAACTCGCGCGGTACCCGCGCTTCCTGCCACATTTGCAGGATCCTGTCGGGCAGCAGGATGACTTCGTGATAATCGTGCGCGGTATCGAGGACGATCCTCGGAAAACCTTTTGGATTGCACGAAAAAGCAGGATCGTTGGATTCTTCCTGATAATCGATTTTTTTCGTCAGCGGATGGCGATTGTAACCGGGAGAGGGAATCCGGACCTTCATGATCTCTTCACCCGCGGGCGTCAGCGGAGGGATACTCGCGGATGGACCAAAGCCGCGGTTTCCCCCGCGCCGGATATAGATTCCCGAGAGATCGTGCGGGTCAAACGCTTTTTTCGCTGCCGGCTGCACGCTCCCCTGCGGCGGACGGCCCTGGGTCAAAGCTACCATCGAAAAGGCCACCATCGTCACCAGAGCCAGAATTGAAGCGATGAAGCGATTTCGCATTTGTTCGAGGTTCCTTTCGCCATCCTAGTCGACAACGAGTCCTGCGGCGCCACGTTTCAGGTTGGGCGGCAGGTCGTCACGCTGAAAGATCTCTTTACCGTTTGGAAGAATGATCTTTTGACAAAGCCCGATGGGTTCTCCCTTGGCACCAGGATTAACGTAGGCGGTCACTTCGGTGCCAACCGGCAGCGTATTCCGTCCGTAGCCGAGCCTCGCCAGCTGGCTTATATTGCTGTGTTCAATAACCCACGTCGTGACTTTACCGTCGGCATCCTTCACATCGAGAAAAATTGCGATGTGTGGGTTGTGCCACATCAGTTGGCTGACGGTGCCCTTTAATGTGACCTGTCTCTTGGTATCGTAGGTCGCCCCGCGACCATGATGCGCGAAGATCGTTCCGGCGCCTATCGACAGGATCGCCAGCAACACGAAGAGGCGTTTCATGCATCCTCCTTCAACACTCGGAATGTTTCGCAGATTTTTCGCGATATTATAATTGGAAAAACGGGGACAGTGAGCAATTTCTGAACCTGTCTGGACCCTACTTGATTGTTTGACACCGAAGCTGGCGAGAATAATAATCCGCAGATCACTCGAATATCCAAAGCTCTAGGGAAAAAGGAGAACAGATGAGACGCGTTTCAATTCTGTTATTCGTCCTGTCCATAACTGTCGTGTCGCTGTACGCGCATCACGGCAGGGGTGCAACCTACGACATGAAGAAGCGGATCACCTTGAAGGGCACAGTATCGAGAGTGGACTGGCGCAATCCTCACGTGGTGATTTTCATGGATGTGAAGGACGAGACCGGCAAAGTCGTTACGTGGGGTTTTGAAAACGCAGGCGTGAGCCAACTGGCCCAGGAGGGATATAACCGAAACACTCTTAAAGTCGGCCAGGAGATAACAGCCATCGTCAATCCTGCAGCGAACGGCGCACCAACCGCGATCGTCGTCAAAGTCATTCTTGCGGATGGTTCCGAAATCATGTCGCGCGAACGAGGACAAAATCCTGTCGACTAGGAGATTTCAGAGATGCGAACTCGCTTTAGCACTTTGATACCTGTTCTCGTACCGGTCGTCTTTCTTTGGCTGGGAAGCGTTGCCAGCGCGCAAGGCGATAAAGAGAAGTTCAAAGCGCGTTACGAGGCATTGCCTTCAGATTCCAATTTTGACCGGCATGATCTCTCCGGAATATGGACACAAACCAAGCTCGATCATAGTCTCGGCACGCCGGCTCCTCCGCTGACTCCCGCGGGAATAGCAGCGATGGCCGGTCGCATCGTTGACAAGCCTGGCGTGACCGGAAATGCCCCCTGGTATTCGTGCAACCCGATGGGTTTTCCACGACTCATGAATGATGACGAGCCGATGGAATTTATCATGGCCAAAGACAGAATCCTGCAGGTCTTCCAGTGGGAACACCGAATCCGCTATCTCTGGACCGACGGGCGTGAGCTGCCTTCGGGTGAAAACCTCGAGAATCTTGGTCCCGCGTGGTATGGACACTCGGTCGCCAAATGGGAAGGAAACAAGCTTGTCGTCAACACCGTCGGACTCGAAGAAAGAGCATGGCTCGATAATGCCGGCCATCCCAAAAGTTTTCATGCGCGGATCGAAGAAACGTGGGAACGGGTCGATTCCAACACTCTCGAAAATCAACTGACCTTGTACGACCCGGAGTACTACTCCGCACCGTACGTGGGTTCAAAGAAGATCTACAAGCGAATGCCGCCCGACGCCATCATCTATTTTGGGTGGAGTGGATTATTTGCGGGAATCTCAGAGGGCATCTGCGCTCCGATGAAC
>QHXA01000743.1:3515-3922 GCA_003222755.1 Acidobacteriota bacterium | reverse complement strand
CTCTGGCCTAAACTCTTTCTACGTCCCCGCAGGTCTCGCAAACTCAACCCCGCTGATTACTTCGGAATGCCACCTGGTGTTCCTCGCAAGCCACCGTGCCTTTTGGTCGGTTTTGCCAACGCGATTTTGTGACCATTCCGGAATTGAGCGGGTTGGGTTTTGTCGCTCGCCTGGGAACAACCGCGTCGGTAACGGACTTGCGAACAAGTCCGGCAAATTCGACAGGGGGATCTTTTCCGTCTCGACACACGGAAAGAGAACCGAATCCAAAACTTAGGACCGAGAAAACGGAGGGGTTCAGATGAAATTCGGCTGTTCAAAGTTGAGAGGTGCACCCGTGGCAGTATTTTCACTGGTGCTGGTCACATTGACGGTCATCTTTTGGCCCGCGGTGGTACTGCGCGGCC
>QHXA01000743.1:2469-3483 GCA_003222755.1 Acidobacteriota bacterium | reverse complement strand
CTCAACGTTCCAGCAACTGAATGCTGCGTTGATGAGTCTCTTGCCCGAACCAGTCATTGACCCACTGGTGAGTCCGCCAGGACGCTTTAATGCGGTCAAGCCGCAAGAGTTCGATCCTGGAAGAACGAACCTCGTGCAGGCGGCGTGGTTGAACGCGATCGGCTGTCCCACGGGGGCATCCATTGCAATACCCAACTCAAGCTTTACAGGGGTGGCAGGTTTTGCCCCATTTACTGACACTGCATGTGCGACCGGCGACCCAAACGATCAACATAACGAAGGTCTCCTGCTGGTGAAAACAGGCCCGACGGAGAATTTTGCTTCTGCGACGGCGGAGCTCATCAATGTGAAGGGCATCACGTTGACCGAGCTTGGCTATGACATTCGAAAGCTTGGCGCTACAGCCAATCTCCCTGGATCCCATTGCGGCGCAGGAGCGCCACGATTCAATGTCATTACCGATGATGGAGTGCTCCATTTTCTGGGCTGCAACTCGCCGCCACCGGCGCAAGTTTTCTCAGCCACTGGGTGGATCCGCCTGCGCTGGAGTCCGGCGTCGGCATTTCCTCCGATCTTGACAACAGTGAGAAGGATCGTGATTGTTTTCGACGAGGGGCAGGACCCATCAGGAGGTCCTGATCAGTTCGGAGCTGCGATTCTCGACAACATCGATGTGAATGGCCAAATGGTCGGGCACGGCGCGACTGACGCTAGCTGACCATAACACCACCCTCGCCTAGCAGGCGCAGTGGCGAGGGTGGATTCAGATATTGAGAACAGCGGACGGCTAGTCCCGTTGGCCTTTCTCCACGTTCTCAGGCATGGGAAAGACGACGTATGGATTGTTCGTGTCGGTTTTGGTGACCCTCAGATCCAGCACGAGAATGCCGGCCTGCTTTTGCACGATATGTGAGGGGAACAGGACGTCGCTTTGGATTTCGTCCAGATTCTTATACTCGGAATACTTTGTTTCCGTGACCTTATCACCGGCACGGGTTTCGACCTTCGCGACCT
>QHXA01000743.1:0-2404 GCA_003222755.1 Acidobacteriota bacterium | reverse complement strand
TTTGCATTTGGACCAGTTCAGCCGCCTTGAGCGCGCCATGTGGTGTGCTCCATAGCTCCAAAAGCCGGTCCTTCACGGTTCCCGGCGTGGGCGTTGCGGTAGTGCCCGGAATGAAGCCGGCGCCGGGAACGGATTCATTCCATGCGAAGCTGTTATTCACTAACTGAATCTGGCGGACGTCGGGGTTGGTGCGTTTGATGTCGACGCGCATCGCGGGTGTCAAATAGCTCAAGCTGACGTGGTAGGTTATTGGCGGGTGGCTGCTCGTGCGGCCGGTGCCCCAGTACTCACCACGGGCAGGCCCGCCGTTCCACATGCCGCTGAGATCCGGATGTCCGTCAGCCGTTCGGGGTGCCGTTCTCCGGCCGATTGCAAAAACGGAAAACAGGCACAGGATTACTGCCGCCATACAACTGCGGCGACCTGGACGAGCTTTCATGCACACCTCCGCTAATTACTTTGCATTGGGATCGTCGGTCCAGATGGTGAAGACGCGTCCGTCGGGCAGCTTGATGTTCTTGACGAGCCCGAAATCGGAACCATCTTTGGCGAGGATTCCATTCACGGTGATCGTGTCTCCGGCCTTCAGTCCGCCTCGATCGGTGCGGCTGAGTCCGGGCCTCCACAGCGCGCCCGCGCCGGCCATCTCGAAGGACCAGTGTTTCGAGTTGCCATTGTCGTCGTTCACGTCCATATACAAATAAGAGTGAGGATTAATCCACTCGACCTTGGTCACCCTTCCCGTTACGGTGACGGGCTTTTCGAGATCGAACTCCGCCTGCACCGAATGATGCGCCAACACGGATAGGCGGCGACGTTCAGCATAAGAATCGCTGAGCCGGCGGCTAGTCTCCATTCACGGCCGCACCTCCTTTTCTGTGTGATGATTGAATCGCGTTAAATACATAAGCCCGATCGGGAAACTGCTCGTGCACGGCGAATACGTGGAGCAAGCAGCGAACGACGTTGAGCTGCTGCTTCGAGCCTACCGGGTACGGTGTGAAGAGTGTGTCCGCCATCTTCTCGGTGATTTCTCTTTTGCCGGAGATGCTCGAACAGCACCGGTTCTGTGCGCGCGATCATCTTGGAGTGAAGCCCTTCTTTTCCGCGCATCTGGGGCAGACCCTTATCTTCAGCAATACGTTGGACTGCATTCGCCGGCATCCAGCAATCTCGGATAAGTTGAATGACCTTGCCATCGCCGATTTCCTGCTGTTCGATTTGAACCAGAACCCGGCTACACTTCGTTGGCCGATATTCAACGGATACCTCCCGCGCGCACCGCGCCAGGTGCTCCGGCAGCGGGTTGCGTATGAGCCGGTATTGGGCGTTGCCCATCGGTGAGCCGATTTCTTTCAAGAAATCCGATGACTACACCGACCGATTCAAAGAACTGCTCGATGCGGCGGTCAGCGACCGCTTCGGACCTGGAAGATCGCAGTTCTTATGAGCGGTGGCCTGATTCGCCGACTCTAGCAGCGACAGCGTGCAAGATTCTTCGCGGCCGATCAACCGATTCTGAAGTGCGGGCGTTTACGACAGTGGTTGATGGTCTG
Source organism: Acidobacteriota bacterium (assembly GCA_003222755.1). Lineage (GTDB taxonomy): Bacteria > Acidobacteriota > Terriglobia > 20CM-2-55-15 > 20CM-2-55-15 > 20CM-2-55-15. Next base: position 848 of record QHXA01000743.1, on the reverse strand, counting down.
GACGGTAACGAGGGGTATTACGCTGGCCTCGTGGCGCAGCGGCTGGGCATTAATTCATTTTTGGGACGTTGGTGCGAGAATAATCGATTTCATTGGCAGGAGACGGGGATTCACACTCCGGAACCCTGTACAGGCCTCTTGATGATCCGGACAAACTCCCGGATGATCTGCGACGCGAGTTCTTGAATGCGCTCGGCCGTTATTTGGAAAAGCTGCTTTCCCGGAGAGGAGTAACGAAAAAAGACGCAAGGATTTCAATGCATATCGCCGGCGTCGTCGCTGACGCGAACGTTTTGCTTTCCACAGCAGCCGGAAAATCGCATTGCGTGTATTCACCGGATTCAGAATCGAAACGCGGGCCTCTAATACAATACAGACGAAGTAACGGAATACGTTCCGGAAATGACGGCCAAGTACAAGTTGTCTACTAAAGTGTCCAGCTGCAGTGGAAGCTTGTTCCGTTGCGCATTCATCCCAGAACCCGATTCGAATTGCCCGCGGGTCAGTCATGGCTCCTGCGCATATACGTTTGGCAGAGTTTTTGCTCGCGCTTCGTAGCAAACCGAGCGCTGATGATGTGCATTGAGTCCTCCTCAGAAGACATTCTGCGCTTCATCGAATGAGATTCCGTGCTTCTTATGGTTCGCGAGGTTCTTGGTTCGTCCGAGGAAACCTTCACCGCAGCGGTGTACGCCAATGACTGACTAAGTCAACCGCGCCAGTGCGCCAGTCGCCCCCAGCCATGAGAAATAAGATTTCTGCTCCATCTCAGAGCAATGCTGCTTGGTCGTGACGAATCGAACAGCGCGAAATGGAGCATATCCGGCATGAGGCGAAGATCGTTGCGA
>QHXA01000742.1:470-4960 GCA_003222755.1 Acidobacteriota bacterium | reverse complement strand
ATGTAGGCATTGAAGTACTGTTCGCGCCGCTGGGGCAGTATCTCGGCTCGAACCATTTCCAGTGATTTCTTCATTTCTTCCGGATTGATTTCCTGGCGCTCTTTTACAGCGAAAGCAAGAGTCTTGCCTGCCACAGTAAGCGGCGTGCCGGGCTTGCCGAGCGGCAGAGTGAACATCTCCTTGTCGGCCTCGCCGATTGAGCCGAATTCCGGAACCGATGCGCCGCGCGTAAAAAAATCGCTGGTCTTGATTTCGGCGCCAACCGTCTTTGCAGCCGCAGCCAGATCTTTGCCGCTCTTGAGCATCTCCTGAATCTGTTTGGTCTTTTCATCCGCAAGCTGATTCGCTTTGTCCTTTTTCGCATCGGCGGCAACTTTATCTCGGGCCTCCTCAAATGAAGCCGGATGCGCCGCCGCGATCTCGACGACTTGCGGAACGACATATCCGCGATCGACCTGGATGGCCGTGCCGATTTCTCCCTTGTTCATTGTGAACATCTTCCGATCCAGCTCGGCAGCGTTCCCAAGCTCCGGAATGGGTTGCCCGGGCTCGATGAGCGGAGTTTCTTTGACCTGCGCGTTGTATTTCTTTGCGACAGCATCGAGGTCTTTGTTGCTCACGAGGTCAACGGCGGCTTGCTGCGCCAGATCGCTCGCCCGTTGTTCGGCCTTTCGAGTTTCAACTATGGGGCGGATTGCCTCTTTCAGCTCGTCGAAACTGCGCTCGCGCCGTTCTTGCTTACTGTTCACTTTGATGATGTGAACTCCAAACTGTGTCTGCACGAGATCACTGATGGCGCCTACACCCAGGCTGAATGCTACGCGCTCGAAGTCGGGGACCATTTGGCCGCGTCCGAAATCGCCGAGATCTCCGCCGTTTGCGGCGGTCGAGTCTTCGGAGTACTGCTTCGCCAGGCTGCTGAAATCTTCGCCTTTCTTCGCCCGCTCCAGGACGCCACGAGCTTTCTCTTTGATCTTTTCGATCTCTTCAGGAGTCTTGCCCTGGGTCTTGAACAGAATGTGCTGCGCTTTCACGCGTTCAGGAAGCGTGTACTCGTCTTTGTGCTGCTCGTAGTACTGGCGCAGTTCGTCATCACTGACTTTGACTTCGGAGCGCAGTTTGAGCGATTCGAGAAATACGTACTTCGCTTTCCGCTTCTCGGGAATGGTGTACTTCGCTTTGTTCTTCTCGTAGTAATCACGCTCGTCCTTTTCGGAAACCGTGACTTTGTCCTCGAGTTTGGAGGCGTCTACAACGAAGTAGTCGAGTTTGGCCTTCTCATTGCGACGCTTGTATTCCTCTTCCGCGTCTTTGTCGTTGACGCTTACACTGGCGGTTATAAAGCTCCTCAGCTTCTCCTTGAGGATTTCATTCGCGACACCCGATTCAAAATCTTCGATCGTGAGGTTGTTTTGCGACAGGATGGCCTGATAACGGGTGGCTCCGATGAAGGCGCCGTTTTCGCGGAAGACTGGGTTTTCGAGGATCTTCTGTTCAATTTCGGCAGGTGTAGCATCCAACCCAAGCCGCTTCGCTTCTTCGGTGATGACGTGCTGGACCACGAGAGCGTCCATAATCTGCCGCTCGAAATGGAACGCACGCAGCATTTCCGGGTTGAGCTGTCCTCGCATCCTCTCCACGTAGTTGCGGTAGGCCGCCTGGAATTCGCGAGCGCTGATGCTATCGCTGCCGACCGAAGCGACGTCGCTGCCGACGGTGATATTGGGAAGGTCGCCGGCTGGGATATAGAGCGTCACCAGCGTGACGCTAAATATAAAGATGAGGATCACCCAAACCCACTTCAGGGAGGAGCGTTGACGCCTCATGAAATCCAACATAGGTGGTCTCCTAGGATAATTCGGGGTCAGGCTAGACGGGGGAATTTCAGGACGGAGGAAAAATTGAAACCCAAATTTTTCCTCCGTCCTGAAATTCCCCCGTTTCTTTCCTATGACCCCGAATTATCCTAGCAGAAATTTTAGGATTTCGGATTGTGGATTTCGGGTATGATGTAGCATCATCTCGGTCTCAATCCCACCAATAAACAGGTGCTGATCGGAAGAAATTTCCCCTGTGTGTAGGAAACAAGGAGCCCAAACACTCACATGACCTTGCGTCCGTTCTTCAGTCTCTTTTCGAGCGATCTGGCAATCGACTTGGGTACGGCCAATACTTTGGTCTACGCAAAAGGGCGTGGGATCGTGGTCAACGAACCCTCGATCGTTGCGATAAACAAACTAACAAATACACCGGAAGCTGTAGGTAAAGAAGCCAAGGAGATGCTTGGCCGGACCCCCGGCAACATCGTTGCGATCCGGCCGATGAAAGATGGCGTCATTGCCGATTTCACCGTGACCGAGAAAATGCTCACATACTTCATTCAGAAAGCGCACAGCCGGAAGGTACTGGTCCATCCGCGGATCGTGATCGGGGTTCCGTCTGGAATCACGCAGGTGGAGAAGAGGGCCGTGCAGGACTCCGCCTATCGTGCAAAAGCGAGCGAGGCTCATCTGGTCGAGCAGGCCATGGCGGCTGCGATTGGCGCGGGTTTGCCGGTGACCGAACCTTCGGGAAACATGATCGTCGACATCGGTGGCGGGACCACGGAGATTGCGGTCATTTCGTTGTCGGGAGTGGTGCATAGCCGGTCGGAAAAGATCGCGGGTAATGAGATGGATGAAGCGATCACGCAATATATCAAGCGGAAATACAACCTTCTGATCGGCGAGCGTACAGCCGAGCAAATCAAGATCCAGGTTGGTTCCGCTTATCCGCTCGATCAACCGCTAACGATGGAAATCAAAGGCCGCGATTTAATGGAAGGTGTGCCGAAGAGCGTCATGGTATCGGACGAGGAAATCCGAGAGGCTCTGGACGAGTGCATCAACATCATTATCAATTCCATTCGCGTGGTTCTGGAACGGACGCCTCCCGAGCTGTCCGCCGACATCGCCGACAAGGGGATTGTTTTGGCGGGTGGAGGCGCGCTGATCAAGAATCTGGACAGGCGTATCCGGGAAGAGACCGGATTGCCGGTAACACTGGCCGAGAACCCGTTGTCGTGCGTCGTGCTGGGCACCGGCAAGATGTTGAGCGACTTTCAGCTGTTGAGAAAGATTGCGATTAACTAGGCCGCGGATGTGCTCGAGTATGTAGTCGCGCGGCTTTAGCCCGCGTTCAGGTTCACGCCATATTCAACGCGGGCTAAACCCACGCGACTACATACTCGACCGTAAACTTCTGGCATTCCAGCAAAAGCTGCATCAGCGGCGGTGCCCTGTATGAGCCGAACTGTTCCCGTATCCAAAAAGCCCATCTGGATTACGCTGACACTAGCGCTCGCCATTCACATCTCACTGATTTCCCTCCAAGGCCGACGACGCATTGATACGGGGTTCGTGCGGGTCTGGATACTCGACTTGCTTGCGCCGGTGGAAAAACTTGTAGACCGTTCCTTTTACGGTGTGCGCTCCGTTTGGGACCGCTACGTGGAGTTGATCGGTGTGCATGACGAAAACCAGCATCTCAAACGTGAGAACGACGAGCTTCGAATGCAGGTGATCGAGCAGCGAGAGGCGATTCTGGAAGCCGAACGTATCCGCACACTGGCGGGACTCCAGGAGTCCGGTCTCGGCAAGTCCATCATTGCCCGCGTCATTGGCCGCGATCCGGCGCACACGCAAACCATCACAATCGACAAGGGCGCGTCGCACGGATTGAAGGCCGATACCGCCGTGATCACGCCGGCTGGAATCGTCGGGCGCGTTATTCATTCCAGCAACTTTTTCTCGATTGTGCAGTTAATCGTGGATTCGCAGAGTGCCGTTGGTGTGATGTTGCAGACGACGCGACGGCAAGGAATCGTGAAGGGTAACGGCGGACGCGATTTAGACCTCGATTACATCGATGACGATACCGATCTCAAAGAAGGCGACCTGTTTCTGACGTCCGGAGAGGACCGCATTTATCCCAAAGGTTTACCCGTCGGCGTTATCACCTCCATCGGACCTCGTCGTGGACTGCTGAAGGTGGTGCAAATCCGGCCCAGCGTGGACCTGGGTCGTCTCGAGGAGGTGCTATGCATTATTGGGCGGCGGGAGCATGTAGACGTTGTCGATCCAACGCAGGTGCCACAAGGCCCGTAAGGCTACACGATGAGGCGAATTACCACAGTCGGAATTGTTGGGAAGTTTGCAACCGCGTTGATCGCAGTCGTGGTGATTCAGGGAATACTCTCGTTTAAGTTCAAGGTCTTTGGATACTTTGATTTACCCCTCATTTTCTGCGTTTATTACGGCTTCACACTGGGAAACCCGATCGCATCCATCGTGATTGGCAGCTCGCTCGGTCTGATGCAAGACAGCCTTTCCGCAGTCATTCTCGGCGCCAATGGTCTAAGCAAAACGCTTATCGGATTCTTTGCCGCGACGGCAGTGTCGAAGTTTGCAGTGGATCAGCCGATCACTCGCGTTTTCGCTTTATTTTTGTTT
>QHXA01000742.1:0-456 GCA_003222755.1 Acidobacteriota bacterium | reverse complement strand
AACTATTCTGAGTCTCATGGTTGGCCCAGCATCTAGCGCGACCCATAGTGGGGCGGTTGGCATTTGGCTACTATCAGCAACATTCAATACTTTGCTGGGCTTGGTCCTCTTCGGCTATTACGACCGGTGGAGAGATGTTACAGCGTGACGAACTAGAACTGTTTCGGTGGCGTATCAACTTCGTCGCATACGTCATTGTTGCGGCTCTGCTCGTTTTGGTTTTCGGCTTTTGGAATGCGCAGATCGTGCAGGTCAGCTATTACCAACAACGAGCCGAACAGAATCGCGTCAAGGAAATTCCCCTCCTTGCACCGCGCGGCCGGATTTATGACCGCGAGCACCGGATACTTGCCGACAATCGTCCTTCGTACAACATCATTCTCATTCGAGAAAATAGCCCTCATACGACCGACCAAACGGCACAGATGTTGAGCGCCGGCATCAGCATGTCGAAAG
>QHXA01000105.1 GCA_003222755.1 Acidobacteriota bacterium | reverse complement strand
CGCGCTTCCACACCCGTGCGGATCGGCTTGGCATCCACATTCGTTATCAATGGGCAGCGCAAATCAGAAAACAAGCAGCGGTCCAGCTCGACAGATAACCGTTCCTCGGCGGGGGTCAGTAACGCACAATGAAACGGCGCGCTGACTTGAAGAAGAATGGCTCGTTTGGCGCCCGATTCCTTCGCAAGCTCCACCGCCCGCTCAACCGCTTCGCGATTCCCCGCGATGACAATCTGCCCCGGCGAATTCAAATTTGCGGGCGAAACGACTTGTCCCTTCAGCGAAGTCACGGCTCGTTCGCACACCGAGTGCACGGCGGGCAAGTCCAATCCCAGCAGCGCTGCCATTGCGCCGGTCCCCACAGGCACCGCCTCCTGCATGTACCTCCCGCGCCGCCGCACTAGGACGGCGGCTTCGCCCAACGTCAAGCCGCCGGCAGCTACCAGCGCGGAGTACTCGCCCAAGCTGTGGCCGGCCACGAAATCAGGCCGCACGCCCTTTTCTTTCAACACACGAAACAGCGCGATCGATGTTGTCAGGATAGCTGGCTGCGTGTTTTCGGTACGCTTGAGATCGTCGTCTGGCCCTTCGAAGCACAACCGGGAGATCGGGAAATCCAAAGCCGAATCCGCTTCATCGAATGCCGCGCGCGCGGTGGAAAATCTCGTCGCGATGTCGCGGCCCATGCCCGTGTACTGCGCACCTTGGCCTGGGAATACAAATGCGGTTTTCATAAACATCGGCCGGGGGACTATTGAGTTGCTCCGGCTGTTTTGGTAATCCCGAATTTTGTGAACTCCGTCTCGATGATGCGGTTCACGTCGTGTTTGCAGAAATCATGCGCGACCCGGATCGCATTCTTGATCGCGTTCGCGTTAGAGCGCCCGTGGCAAACGATGGTGATGCCCTTCATTCCCAGCAGCGGAGCGCCTCCATATTCGGAATAATCCAAGCGCCTGCGGAAGGCGCGGAAAGCCCGCTCCGAAAGAATGTACCCCACCTTTGCGGCTATCGTTTTTTCCAGTTCCTGGCGGAGCATCGTCGCGAAGGTCTCAATTAAGCCTTCACTCAATTTCAAAGCGACGTTCCCAGTGAAGCCGTCGCAGACGATGACGTCGATTTCGCCCTTGAAAATGTCGCGCCCCTCCACGTTTCCGATGAAATTGATGGGCGCATGCTTTAGAGATTTGAACGCTTCTTTCGTAAGTTCGTTTCCTTTTGAGTCCTCTTCACCGATGGAGAGCAAACCCACGCGCGGCCTTCGGATGCCGAAAATGGCTCGGGAGTAGATATCGCCCATCACGGCAAATTGTTCGAGGTGATGGGGCTTGCAATCGACGTTGGCGCCAACGTCGAGCAGAATGGCCGGTTTTGCCTTCTGCGTGGGCAGAACCGTAGAAAGCGCCGGGCGATCGACAACCGGCAGCGTACCCAGCACCATCTTGACAGTCGCCATGACGGCGCCCGTATTTCCGGCGCTGACCACACCGGAGACGCGCGCTTCTCGCATGAGCCGCGCCGCTACGCGGATCGAGGAATCTTTCTTTTTGCGCGCAGCCGTCGCGGCGGACTCATCCATGGTAATGACTTCACTGGCGTGAACGATTTCAAGCGAAAGACCCGATGTGTCGTGTTTCTCGAGACAGGAGCGAATTCGCTCTTCCTGGCCGACGAGGACAATGGGAATGCCGAACAGCGCGGCCGCCTCAATGGCGCCCTCAATCTCGACTGCGGGCGCGTGATCGCTGCCCATCGCATCCACTGCGATCTTGAAGTCGGGCATGAGGAGTTATTCCTCGGCTGTCTCGATGACTTCCCGATCCTTGTAATAGCCGCAGTGAGGACACGCGCGATGCGGCATCCGCAATTCGTGGCAATTGGAGCACTCGGCGAACGACCGGGCGGTCAAATGATCGTGCGCCCGGCGGCGATCGCGCCGCGCCTTAGAGTGTCGTCGTTTTGGATTTGGCATCTTATGAGCTCCGCTTTTCCAGCCGCCGCTTGATTTCGAGCAAGCTGTCCATATGGGGACTAAAGTCCTGGGCCCGACAGCTACAGCTACCGGAATTCAAATTCGTCCCACAGGTGGGACACAAACCTTTGCAGTCTACAGCGCACAGGACCTTCATCGGAATGGCCAGTAAAATTTGTTCCCGGAGGATGTCCGAGATCGCCAGCTTCGTTCCGGTGAAGAACGCCGTTCGCGTGTCTTTGTCAGCCAGTGCGACTTCTTCGTCTTCATCGAACATGACTTCATCGCGCTCGCGGAAGAAGAGGTCGAATGGCTTGCTTACATGAATCCGCGCCGGTTCCAGACAACGCGAGCACGCCAGCTCGACGGTCGTGTCGAGTCTGCCAGTGATCCGGATTTCAACGCCGGCACGCTCTGCTGAAGCTGCCCAGTCCAGATCTCCAATCTGCCGGATGTTTTCGGCGCCAAAGTCAACAATGCCCGGCTCAAATAGCGCCTCGAACGTAAGCTTTTCAAGGGTTAAATCCTTGAGATCGATAAAATATCCACTCATACCTTCATTGTACGCGGTCCGGCACTACGAGGGCTTTTGGCCAGCCGGAGATGGCGTCACAACGCCTAACCGCTTCAGGGCATCATCTGCGTTTTGGCGAAATGGCGAATCCGGATATTCCGTTACGACTTTTTGATAATACTCCTTCGCCTGATCGAGCTGGTTGTTGGCTTCGTAAACGGTGGCGAGTTCGTACGCAACCGCGGCCTTCGAATAGCCTCCGCTGTCGTAGAGCTGTTTGTAAGTATCGATAGCCTTTTGAGTTTCGCCGTGTTTCTTATAAAGCCCGCCCAAGGCAAATTGCGCCACAGACCTAATGCTGGCGTCGCCGCGGCGCCCCACCTCCTGTAAGTTCTGAACCGCCTTCGCTGTGTCGCCGAGGCTTTCCTGACTGAGAGCCACGTAGTACAGCCCCATGCGACCGGCCGACAATGATGGATAGCGATCGTAGGCTTTCTGCGCCGCCGCGATCGTCTTTTCGTGCCGTTCTTTGTCGGATTTGATGTTGGCCGTGTCGTTAAAAATGCTGATCGCCTGTGACAATTGCGCCTGCGCAGCCGCATTCCGGCGGGAGGAGTAGTAACGCCACCCGAAGACAGCAACCGCCAACACGGTCAGGATCACGAGGCCGATGGTCAGTTCTTTTTTGCGGGCGACGACGAGCTCCGTAAATGTTTGTAACGATGTCGTGATCTCGTCCTGCTCCTTGAGCTGGTGACGAGTCATTTTGGTGCGCGGCACTAAGAACCTCCCGGTGTGCTGTTTCGAAACTCGTTAGTGTAGCACAGACAAGGCGCTCCGTGGGCACGCCGGCGTGCGCAATTCCAGTTGGGCTAGCTCAGCAGGGGTGTTTCCTGTTTGCGGAACTGCGTCTCGTACAACTCTCGGTACAAGCCGCCTCGAGCCAGCAGAGCCTCGTGCGTGCCGCGCTGTACGATCATTCCATCCTGAAGCACGAAAATGATGTCCGCCCTGCGGATGGTGACCAGGCGGTGTGTGATGACGATGCAGGTTTTTCCGGACATCAGCCGGTGGAGCGCATCAAAAACAATCGCCTCCGATACGGCGTCCAGTCCCGAAGTGGGCTCGTCCAGAATCAGAATCGGAGCTCCTCGAATGACCGCTCGCGCGATCCCAATCCGCTGTCGTTGGCCGCCGGAAAGGGTAACTCCGCGTTCTCCGACCGTTGTGTCGTAACCATCGGGTAATTGTTCGATGAAGTCGTCAGCGTTTGCCAGCCTTGCGGCTTCGATAATTTCGTCCCGTGTAGCCGTCGGCCTGCCATAGGCAATGTTCTGCCAGATTGGAGCGCGAAACAGCAGCGTCTCCTGCAGAACGAATCCAAGCTGCCTTCGCAAGGATTTCAATTTGTACGAGCCCACGTCCTCGCCATCGATTCGAATCGTGCCCGAGCTCACTTCGTACCAGCGCGGAATCAAGCTGATGATGGTGGTTTTGCCGGCGCCGGTCGGGCCGACGAACGCCGCAATCTGGCCGGGCTCGATCGTCAGATCGACATCCTTCAGCACCAGTTGTCCTGGCGTATAACCAAAACTCACGTTGTCGAATTCGATGCGGCCTTTGAAATCCGGCGCCTTGCGAGGCTTTTCGCGCCCGGGAGTTTTTATTTCGATGTCCATGATTTCTTGGATGCGCTCGAACGCAACCGCCGGCTTCGACAAAGTGTCCGGCAGCCGGGAGAGGCTCCGAATCGGGGAATACAGTTTTCCCAGATAGGCAAGAAACAGGACCAAAGTCCCGGGCGTGAGAGTGCCTTCTATCAATACCAATCGGGCGCCATACCACATCATGAGCGCGGTAGCGAACGCCGTCATCACCCGGATTCCGGGAGACAGGCCTGCCTTCAATGCTCGCGCACGCAGGGCGAGTTCCACGGTCTCGAGGCTGACCTCTTTGAAACGCTGCTTTTCGTATTTTTCTTGCGCGAAAGCCTTCACAACTCGAATCGACGAGAAGACTTCCTGCGTTTTCGAAACGATTTCACTCTCCTTCTTGCGCACTGCCCGCGACGCGTTTTTGATCCGGTGGCCGTACTTGTAGACAAAAATGAACAGAAATGGCGCCACCGATAGTGCGATGAGTGTGAATCTCCAGTTGATGTACGTCATGACGGCGAGCATGCTGGCGAGCGTGAGGATATCGAGAATGACGTCCGTAAGCGTAGACGTGATGAAGCCTTGAATGGTATCGATATCGCTGGTGACGCGGCTGATCAAGTCGCCCGTCTGGCTCCGATCGTGGTAGGACAAGGAAAGCCGCTGGATATGGTGATACAACGTGCTTCGCAAATCGTGCGTGAGCCATTGGCCCACCTTGGTCATGGACAAGCTCTCGACGTACGAACTCACCGCGCCCAAGACAGCAATGGCAATGACAAACAGCGCGACGAAATTCAGGATTGCAAGCTTATCCGTTCCGAAGATCGAAGCGACGAAAGCCGAAAGCCACGCCGGCATTGCCTTCGCTCCGATCAGATCCACCAGAATCTTCAGCGGCCAGGGTTGCAGCAAATCCGTCAACGCTTCAGCGATAACGGCGACAATGCCCACCGCAAAAGGCTTCCAGTACGGCAGCAGAAGACCCATGAGGCTGAACTTCCGCTGTGTTTCGGTACTCACGGATTCAGATGGTACTGGCTACGCAGTGATGTGTCCAGGTCAAGCATGTAGTCGATTACCTGCTGAACTGCCAAAATATATCGCAATCGCACGGCCCGCCGATAAACTCAACGGGGTGCAGACACGAGTCGACACGGAACTGATCGAGCGCTGCCTCAAGGGTGACCAGGCGGCGTGGACGGACTTGGTGACCAGGTATCAGCGTCTCGTTTATTCCGTCGCTCACGTGCTATGTCCTCCGGGAGAAGAACTATCCGATGTCTTCCAGCAAGTCTGGCTCGAGGCCTATCAGCGCCTCCCAGAGTTGCGCAATGTCGAGGCGCTGCCGGCTTGGTTGATCACCGTCACCCAGCGTCGCATGTATGCGCTCATCCGAGCCCGCCGCGGTTCGGAGCCGCTCGATGAAGAAATGCCGGACGTAAGGGAGCGGGTCAGTCAAATTGAACGCGAACATACGCTGGAGCGCGCGATCGGCCAACTACCCGATCGATGCCGGAAACTGATCCACTTCCTTTATTTCGATTCAAAAGAACCCAGCTACGCCCAGATCTCCCAAACCTTGGACATGCCTGAAGCGAGTATCGGCCCGACGCGAGCGCGGTGTTTGGAAAAACTGCGGAAGCTGATCGGCTGAGGTCGAAAACACATGTCACCCGAAGACATTCTGAATTGTTCTGACGCCGACATGGCACGCTTCGCGGGCGCAGCGACACCGGAACAAATTCAGAGTCTCTTTAGCAGTATCTGGGAAAAAGTCAGGCCTCTCTATGCCGGACAGCCCAAGAGCATCGAGGCCAGCCAAGGACTGTCACTGGCACAGGCCGCTCTCAGCCTGGCTTCACATACCGGCGACCAACGGCTGCTGCTCGAAGCTTGGCACATGATGGGCCGCAGCCTCGGCGCAAACGAAGAATTTGAGAAAGCCATTCCGTTCTACGAACAAGTGATTTCGGGCCTCGAACTCATGGGCGATCTGCATCAAGCCGCCCGGCTTCGTCTCGCCTTAATTGGAGTGCTGCTGAATGCGGATCGTTACTCCCAAGCGTTCGATGTGGCTCGCATGGCGGAACGCCTTTTCAAGGACAGCCACGATCAGATGGGGCTTGGGCGCCTCTACAACAACGTTGCTAACATCTATCATCGGACGGATGACCATGCGAGAGCGTACGAGTACTACCTCAAGGCATATGAGATTTTTGAAACCTTGGAAGATCCGCATGCGATCGCATTGTCCAGTTTCAATCTCGGTAATGCGCTAGCCGACATCGACCAGTTCGAACGATCCGATGAAATGTATGCTCGATCTATCAAGCTGAGCCAGGAGCTCGGTTTGACGGATCTGTCGACCCAGGCAAACTACAATCGCGCCTACCTCTACTATCTGCGCGGCCGGTACAGCGCCGCCCTGGAAAGTTTCTCCCGGCTTCGGCAAAAGTTCGAACAAGCCGGCAGTTGGCGCCATCATGCCTTGTGCGACCTGGATGAAGCCGAAATTTACCTGCAGCTCAACTTGTCCGAGGACGCGACCGCGCTCGCACTTCGAGCGGCCGAGACATTCCAGAAGCTTGGCTTCCGGTATGAACAGGCCAAAGCAACCGCTTTTTATGGAGTGGCACTAATGCAACTGCATCGCTTTACAGACGCGCTGCAGGTATTCCGGTCCGCGCAAGAAATATTCGAGCTGGAGAATAATCGGTATTGGATTGGCCTGCTCGATTTGTATCGCGCCGAAGTTCATCTCTCCCTCGATCGCTACTGGGAGGCTCAGGCACTCGCCGCTGAAGCGAAAACGACGTTCGAACAACTCTCGATCCCGTCCAAGAGGATCTTTAGCCTGGTCCTTCTTGGGCGAGTGGCTATGGCATTGAACGATCTCGATGCGGCCGAGCGGTACGCGTTCGAAATCAGTGCAATCATCAGGGACCTCAAAATCCCTCTCGTCCTGTTTCCCTATCACGTCTTATGCGGGGAGATTGCAGAGCGCATGCGGAAGCGCGAAGAAGCGTGCGCACATTACGAAGCCGCGGCGCAAGAATTGGAACTGCATCAAGCAAGGCTCCATCACGACGATCTTCGCGTCACGTTCTTCAAGGGGCGTCACAAGGCGTACGACGCGCTGGTTCGACTTTCGTTGGATGCGGGAGATCAAACGGAAGCATTGGCGTCCGCCTATGCCTGGTGCGAGCGAGCGCGCGCCCGCGGTTTGATCGAGCTTTTATCTCACTATGCTCCTCCTAGCCGAGGACAGGTCGAGCAATCGCTGCTTGCGAAGATCAATCGTTTGCGCGAAGAACTCAATACGTACTATGCGCGGTCGCAACCGGAATCGCGCCCGATTCCGTCGTCAGCGGAGTTCGACACAATCGCTCTCAAAGAGCAGGAACTGGCCCGCACACTCCGCGATGTGTCGGCAGCGGATCCGGAATACGCCTCGTTACAACAGGTGTCGATTGCAACCCTGGATTCGTTGCAAGCCGTGCTTCCGAGCCGCTCGACGGTGATCGAATACTTCACAACCGGCGATGAGATCATGGCGTTCATCATCTCGCCGGATGATGAAAGGGTCGTTCGACGCGTCTGTCCAGCGGGCCGCGTTTTGAATCTGCAGGAGCGGCTCGGATTTCAGCTCGAAAAGTTCATGCTCGGCGGGGACTATATCGAAGCGCATAGCCAGCAGATACTCGACTCGACGAAACGGCACTTACACCAGCTGTACGCGAGCCTGGTGGCGCCCTGCATCGGCGAGATACGATCGCCGCACGTCGTGATCGTGCCGCACGGCTCCTTACATTTCCTACCGTTTCACGCGTTTTATGACGGCGAGAAATACCTTATCGATGAATTCGAGATCTCATATGCTCCCAGTGCTTCGGTCCTGAAATACTGCCTGGAAAAGGAAGCGATCCCGGCAGACAATTCACCGGTCTTGATCGGCGTCGCGGACGAAAATGTACCGCTCGTTGCCGAGGAGATCTCGAGATTGAACCAGTTGTTTCCCAATGCGCGCGTGTTGCGTGACGAAGCCGCCACGCGTCAGGCATTCGTCGAGCAATCCCAAGTTTCGGCCTTTTTACATATCGCGACTCACGCGGTCTTCCGGCAAGATAACCCCATGTTTTCAAGTTTCAAGCTGGCTGACGGCTGGTTCACTGCCTTTGATCTCTTCTCGATGACTTGTCAAACCAACCTCATCACATTGAGTGGGTGCCAATCCGGAATGAGCGGAGTCACGGGCGCGGACGATCTGTTGGGTTTGATGCGGGGGTTCTTATATGCGGGCGCCCGCTCGCTTCTGCTCAGCTTATGGCATGTGAACGACGAATCGACAACTACGCTGATGGCGCGCTTCTACGATGAGTGGCAACATGGCAGCCCGAAATCCGTAGCCCTCCGCTCCGCCATGCTGGCCACACGTGATGAATACCCTAACCCTTTCCATTGGGCGCCTTTCTTGCTCGTCGGCAATCCGTAACATCTACGACGAAAGTGCCCCGGCACCTTTGTCCCACCCGTTTTTTCCGGCCCGGACGTATTTTCAGGGTTCCTTCTGAGCACATTTAGCGCAGAAGGAGATACCGCGTAATGCATCTGAACACTGAACTTACGCTAGATTTGGTGGAGGGCCGATTGAACCAGAAGCAACAATCGTTTTGGAAAGAACACATAGCGATATGTGACGATTGTGCGCAGACTGTCCAGCGCTGGCAGCAATTTAAGATCGAGCTGAAACAGTCCCACCTGAAGAGCGCGCCCGAACAGGAGGTGCAGAATGCGGTCCATATCTTTCAACCGCCTGCCGGCGAGCAGTCTTCCACGTTTCGATCGGTCCTAGCGGCAATTGTCTTCGATAGCTTTCTCCAACCCGCGATGGCCGGCGCGCGCGGAACCTCCGCGTCGCAGGCACGGCAACTCGTCATGCGTGCGGAGGACTTCGATATTCACATCAAGATCTGGGGCGATCGCGATCGCAGGCAAATGCTAGGACAGTTGCTGCCTCGCGAGCATCAGGATGTGGTTCCCGCGGCGCGGCTTCATCTGCTGCGTAATGGTGAAAGGATCGAGTCGACGACCACTGACGAGATGGGGGAGTTCTGCTTCAGCGATGTACCGGAAGGCGGCGATTTGAGCCTGCAGATCGACCTGCCACATCTCACCGTGATTGGCGCGTTGAGGATTCAGGATCCAATTGATCGAAATCTTAAGGAATGAGGATTTGTTTATGACAGGACGTCGCATACTTTTAGTACTGGTCTTGCTCTTCGGCCTGACGGCTCAAGCGGGAGCGGCTTCTTACCCGGTGATCGTTCAAATCTCTCCCCTTTCCAGCATCACGTCAATTGCAGCGGCTTTGGGCGGCAGCGTCGTCGATACTATTCCCGGCGCGAACACATACTTATTGAACGTGCCCCTGGTGCCCTCGGCGACAGTGGCTTCGTTGCTAGGCATTCAGTGGATGGAACTGAATCAAGGCGTAACGCTGCCTGGGTTTGTTCAGCTTGGTGTGCTGCCTCTTCCACGCAACGCGCCAGCCGAT
>QHXA01000104.1:9024-21243 GCA_003222755.1 Acidobacteriota bacterium | reverse complement strand
ACGCAATTCACACTTTCACGCGACCATCTGAGATTGTGTACCCCGAGAACCTTCAGCGTTTCGTCGAGCGTCTCGACTTCGGACCTGGGTGCCGCATTCAACGGGTTTTTGCGGCTGAAGATCCAAACACCGTGCGCTACTCGATCACAATTTGGAACGCGCTTAACTTAGAGGTAATCATCGCCGGGGAAGACGAGCTTAAGAAGTCGGAATGCAAACGACCCGAGGGACTCGACCCGTCCGAAATACGTGGAATGCACGTCAGTCAGTATCTGCGGAACTACCAGGCGGACGAAAAGGGTGACCAAAAAGGTGACTAAACCATGCTGAAACATGATGAAAAGTGACCAAAATATGGTCACTTTCTCGGTCTAAATTATTGATTCTACGATGGAGGCGGCGGGAATCGAACCCGCGTCCGAAAACGTTCCGCAGAAGAGTCTACATACTTGTCAGGTTCCAATTTTGTCTCATGCCCCTACCTGAAGGAACCTGCAAGCGAGCAGGGGCACCAGCCCGTTGAGTTTCGCCTTCGGCTGCCGGGCCAGCGGCTTGAGGCTATCCTGCATGAAGTGACGCCCTTTAACCAACCTACAGGCGAATTAGTCAAGGACGTTAGCTGGTGTTAAGCAGCTAATGCTGGCTGATAGTCAGCAGTTAATTAGTTTCCACGTTTTTACGAGGTCATGGGCCTCGGTATGCATCTTCTACTTCTTCGTCCCCGTCGAAACCGGTGCGCCCCCTTTGGAAAGATACCTCTTTATATAGGTGGAGGGCGGCGCGATGTCAAACGCCTATTCGGCCTTGCGGTATAATCCGGGGTTTCGTGGGAGGGTACCTCAATGAATGTGAAAACGGAGGCGTTGGATCGGGTGCTGGAAGCGCTTTCCCCAGCGCTGACAACGGAACTGGACCGGCTGGTTGAAGAGACCCGGGAAACTTTGGAGCAGGAGTTCCAGATTCGGCTTCAAGCGGCTACTCGCGATGCCGAGACCATGGGAACCTCCGCGGCCCAGCTTCAGCTCGAGCGCGT
This sequence comes from Acidobacteriota bacterium, assembly GCA_003222755.1. GTDB lineage: Bacteria > Acidobacteriota > Terriglobia > 20CM-2-55-15 > 20CM-2-55-15 > 20CM-2-55-15. The sequence continues at coordinate 20,210 of QHXA01000104.1, read as the reverse complement.
CATTGAAGAAGTGAAGAAAGAAACCCGACAGCAGGTCACGGCCGAACTGGCGCAGCAGTTGACCCAAAGGATCGAGGCGGCGACAACTCAGGCCAGAAATGAAGCGGCGGAGGAACGCACGAGATTCGAAGCCGCCATGACTCAACTACAGGACGAATGGTCGGCCGAACGCGCCAAACTCCAGGCGCAAGTCGACGAATGGAAGACTTTGGCTGAAGCGCAGCGGCAGTTTTCCGAAGCGTCTTCCCAACCCGAGATGCTCTCGCGATTCCGTCGGTTGGCTGAGCCCTTTGCGCAGGGTCTGGCGCTCTATATCACGAAAGCCGATGGCCTTGCGTTGTGGAAAAGCAGGGGGAACGGAGCTTTTCCCACGATCATTTCCCAGGGCACGACCGATCCGGAGTCTTATTTCCGAACCATCTCGGTTCGTGGCAAAACAGTCGGCGCGATTTATGCCGCCCCAACGTTTAAAGCCGATGCTCTCGACTTCCTCATCGCTTCACTTGAACGGGCTATAGAAGCATTTGGCCTAAAACTTCGTGCTCCGCTCCCGAGATCGGCCGCATCATAGACAGGTAAGATGTTCAACAAACCCATTTCATTTAAAGCGGCGCAATTCACGGAGTCGGTCATTCGTGAGATGACACGCCTGGCGATGGAGCACAATGCCATCAATCTCTCGCAGGGTTTTCCCGACTTCGCCGCGCCCGAGATTTTGAAGAAAGCCGCCGCCGAAGCCATTTTCGCGGACGTCAACCAGTATGCGATTACTTGGGGAGCGAAGAGTTTCCGCGATGCGCTCGTGTATAAGACAAAGAAATTTTTGGGAATCGAGGTTGATCCGGAGCGCGAGATCACCGTGTCGTGCGGCTCGACGGAGGCCATGATCGATGTGTTGCTCGCGGTGATAAATCCGGGAGACGAGGTTATCGTTTTCGAACCGTTCTACGAAAACTACGGGCCGGATGCGATTATTTCCGGCGCTACGCCTCGATACGTGCAGCTTCGCCGGCCGGATTGGTCTTTCGACGAAAACGAACTTGCTGCCGCTTTCAACAACAACACGAAAGCCATCATTATTAATACGCCCAACAATCCAACGGGAAAGGTGTTTAGCCGCGACGAGCTTCAAATCATCGCCGATCTCTGCCAGAAGTGGGACGTCCTGGCAATTACGGACGAGATCTATGAACACATTATTTATGACAGCGCCAAACATGTCTCCCCCATCACCCTCGATGGCATGCGCGAGCGCACGATCGTCGTCAACGGAATGTCCAAAACCTACAGTGTCACGGGATGGCGGGTCGGCTATATCCTCGCGCCGCCGGGAATCACTGGCGCGATCCGGAAAATGCACGACTTCGTCACCGTCGGCGCGCCCGCTCCGCTGCAGGAAGCTGGAGCCATTGCTCTCCGGTTGCCGGATACCTACTATGCCGATCTGGCTGCGCACTACCAGCAGCGGCGCGACTGAACGAAGCCGGGCTCAATCCGATGCTTCCTAAAGGGGCGTACTACATCATGTGCGACATCGGAAAGTGGGGATATCCCAATGATGTCGAATTTGCAAAATTCATGGTCAAGCAGGTCGGTGTGGCTACCGTGCCTGGCAGTAGCTTCTTTAGCGAGCCGGCCGCAGGGAAAGACATCATCCGATTCACATTTTGTAAGAAGGAAGAAACGCTACGAGCTGCAGAAGAACGGTTAGCAAAGTTGCACACCCAAACGGGTCACGTTGCGTCAAAAATGACTCTGTAGGGCCGCTCTATGAAGCGCCTTTGGCGAAATTAACCGCCACTACAGTTGTATAATCTCCGACAGTGCACCTTCTGAAAGGAAATATTCAGTCATGACAAAGAAGCGATTGCTTTATCTCACCTTGATTCTTGCGACACTCACGATCGGTGTTGTGATAGGGACTATCGTCTCCGGTGGGGTCAAAGCGGGCGAACAGAAAGCACAGGCCATTGTCATTCCCGATCCGGTTTCGTTGTCCAATACGTTCTCGCAAATCGCCGCAAACTTGGCGCCGGCCGTCGTGAACATCAGTACCGAAGCCGCTCCCGAGAATCCGACGCGGAACCGTAGCGAGCGCAACCGCAATCAGGATCCCAGACAATTTGATCCGTTCGATTTCTTCAATTTCTTCGGCGCCCCCGACCTGCCGGACCGTAATGAGAAGGTACGCAGTCTCGGCACCGGATTCATCGTCGATAGGGCGGGCTATATTCTGACGAATCATCACGTGGTCGATAAGGCCACGAAGATCACAGTCCGCCTGGAAGACAAGTCTGAGTATCAGGCCAAAGTCATCGGCAGCGACGAGGAAACAGATCTTGCGGTGATTCGAATCGAGGCCGGCCGTGACTTGCCTGTTGCGAAGATGGGCAATTCCGAGTCGGTAAAGGTCGGTGATTGGGTGCTCGCGATCGGCAGCCCATTTACTCTGGATCACACCGTCACACACGGGATCATCAGCGCGAAAGGCCGCGATACTCTGCCCGGCGGCGGTACGCGAGCTTTCCAGAGTTTCTTGCAGACCGATGCAGCCATCAATCCTGGCAATAGCGGGGGCCCCCTAGTGAATATGGCCGGGGAAGTGATCGGTATCAACACCGCCATCATTTCTGAAACCCGGCAGTCTGCAGGGCTTGGTTTTGCCTTGCCGTCGAATGCGGCCGTGAAGGTATACAACCAGCTCGTGCAGAGCGGGAAAGTGACACGTGGCGGCATCGGCATCTCCTACGACGGTGGAAGGAACCCGGCGCTTTGCCGTGCGATGGGCCTCAAGTCGGACTGCGGCGTGGTTGTGGAATCGGTTAGCCCAGGATTGCCCGCCGCGAAAGCCGGAGTGCGCGAAGGCGATGTCATCACTGAAATCGACGGCACACCGATAACCAGCAGTTCTGTCCTCCTGGATGTCATCGGAAATACTCCTGTTGGAAAGACCGTGCGCATCAAGATCAACCGCGAAGGCAAGGAAATGACTCTGCCTGTCACGATCGCTGATCGCGCTGAAGTGCTGCAAGCCAACGGCACCGGGCGCGAGAATGGCGGCGAACGAAACGATCAGGGTGAAACAACGCCCGCACGTCTGGGCATCCGTATCCAAGACATTACTTCCGACATGGTTCGGCAATTGCGATTGCCGTCTCAGGATGGGGTGTATGTTTCGGCCGTTGATCCGGACAGTGCCGCAGATGACGCGGGTATTACACGCGGCACGATCATCACGCGTATCGTTGCCGGCAATCAGCGATATGACATCAAGAACGTCGACGACTTCAGGCGAATTGAAAAGAATTTGAAGGCCGGCCAGGAAGTCGCGTTCATGGTGTTGCAGCAACGGGGCGGGCAGTACCGCTCGGGGTTTGTGCCGCTGACGATCCCGTAATGTAATTCGGGGGTCAGACGTATAAATCACCTAATTACATCAACTTTTTTGGTCGTAATTAGGTGATTTATACGTCTGACCCCGAATTATGGTTCATGGCTTGGCAATTAATCATCGATGGCCCATTGGACGGCGCTAGCAACATGGCCATCGATGCAGCGTTGCTAGATGACGTCGAATCTTCTGAGTTGCCTCGCACCATCATACGTTTCTACGGTTGGAGCAGCCCGACCATTTCTCTGGGACGAAATCAGAACATCGAGAAAGCCGTCGACGTGGATTACTGCCGCGCGAATAGCATCGCCATCGTTCACCGCCCAACCGGCGGCCGCGCGGTCCTACATGACGACGAGCTGACTTACGCGGTGATTTCCAATGACAGCAACTGCTTCGGCGACACGATTTACGGAAATTACAAGCGAGTTTCCGAAGCGTTATGCCTTGGATATCAGCGACTTGGGATCCCGGCAGTACTTGCGCCCGACACACGCAAAATATTCCTCGCGAAGGATGCGGATCCGCCGTGTTTTCTGTCACCCTCGCGGTACGAACTGATGGCCGGGGGCCGCAAAATCGTCGGCAGCGCGCAACGCCGGGTTCGCCGGAGCTTCCTGCAGCACGGCTCCATGCCTATCACGTGTAACCGGGAAGCGCTCGCTCGGGCTACTCGGCTACCCGCCGCCGAGCCGCTCGACACGGAAATGGCGGGTTTGGCCGAGTTCCTTCCGCACAGACCGACGCTGGAACAACTTAGGGCGGCATTCGTCGCAGCTTTTCAGGACTATTTTTCGGTTGAACTTATGCTATAAAAAGGCTCATGGGTGGAAAAGAGGATGCCCGTCAACTCGACGAAAGACCACGGGAAATCCTGAAACTCATCATTGCATCCTATGTGACGGCCGGCGAGCCGGTCGGTTCGCGGACACTCGCCAAAGCGATGGAGTGGAGGCTGAGTCCCGCGACAATTCGCAACATCATGTCGGATCTCGAGGATGACGGATATCTGTCGCAGCCCCACACGTCGGCCGGCCGGATTCCGTCTGAAAAGGGTTATCGCTACTATGTCGATAACCTTGTCGATTCGGGAAAATTGAGCAAATCCGATGAGCGGTACGCCAGCCGCGTGCTTTCCGCAAGTGACAGCCCGGAAGACGTGATGTCGCGCGCCTCGCTGGTACTCTCGACGGTGTCCAAAAACGTTGGAATTGTTATTGCTCGCCCAATGGGCGCGACAGTCTTGAAGCACATCGAGTTTGTGGATCTCACAGATGGCAAGATCCTGGTCATCTTCGTATCAACCTCGGGTCTGCTGCAGCGCAAGCTGATCCGAGTTAGCGAGCGGTACACGCAAGAAGAGCTCGACAAGGCGAGCCGTTATCTTGTGGAAAAATTTTCGGGCAAGACGCTCACCGAAATCCGTAATGAGCTGCTGCATATGATGCAGGCCGAGCGCGCGCTGTTCGACCGCATGCTTTCTCTGTTGCAGAGCTGGCGAGAGACTCTCGATCAGGAGCGCGTGGTGGTCGATAGCGTCTACGTGCAAGGTACTGCGAACATCATCACGCAGCCGGAATTTGCGGATGTCGACCGCATGCGGATGCTGTTCCAGATGTTCGAGGAAAAGGGACGCCTGGTAAAGATCCTGAATGAGTGCATTTCCAGTTCGCCTGAAGGCGTACGAATTGCCATCGGTTCCGAACTCGGCGTGCCGGACATGCGAGACTTTACTCTGATTACTTCCTCCTATGCGTCAAGTGACCATTTGAGTGGGTTTCTCGGCATCATCGGACCCACACGTATGGAATATAAACGCGGCATATCTATTGTCGGTTATCTCGGCCGCCTCGTCGGTGAGATGATCAACGCCTGAGTGCAGCGTCCTGCGAGACGTACCTGCAGCTATAATCGAAAGTATGGAAGATAACGATAAGTACGAAAGTATCCCCCCGGATCAGAAAACGGCGCAGGAAACGCCCGACGCGTCATCGCCTGAGCAGCAGGAACGGGAAACTTTCAAGCAAGAATTGGAACATCTGAAGAAAGAGTACGATGGCTTGTATGATCGCCTTCTCCGCAAACAGGCGGAGTTCGAAAATTACAAAAAGCGTATCGACCGCGAGAAATCGGAATTCATGCAGTTCGCTTCCTCGGAGTTGATGAAGGAACTCCTGAATGCGATGGATTCATTCGACCTGGCGTTACGAAACGCTGCTGCCGACGGCGCCGGAGGCGAGGACAGGCTGCGCGGTTTTGAGCTCATCTACAAACAGCTTCAGGATACTTTAGCTCGCTTCGGCCTTAAGCCGATTGAAGCCAAGGGAAAGAAGTTCGATCCTAATTACCATCAGGCTGTTTCCACCCAGGCCTCCGACAAGATGGAAGAGAATACCGTTATTGAAGAAATGCGGAAAGGCTATACACTAAACGGCCGCCTGCTCAGGCCGGCAATGGTTAGTGTGGCAGTAAAGGAAGAGAAAGTAGGGTAACGATTGAACGGAAAACGGGATTACTACGAGGTTCTGGGCGTCTCGCGCAACTCGAGCGAACAAGAAATCAAAAGCGCCTATCGCAAACTTGCACTCCAATACCATCCCGATCGCAATCCGGGAAATAAAGAGGCTGAGGAGAAGTTCAAAGAAGCGGCCGAGGCCTATTCGGTCTTATCTGACCCGCCGAAACGAGCAAGCTATGACCGCTTTGGTCATGCGGGCGTCGGCACTGCGGGAGGCGGTTTCGGTGGTTTCGATCCGAACGTGTTTGCAGATTTCAGCGACATTCTTGGCGATATTTTCGGTTTCGGCGACTTCTTCGGCGGTGGCCGCCGGGGCGCTCGCGTCCAGCGCGGCGCCGACCTCCGTTACGATGTGGATCTGACGTTCGAAGAAGCCGCGTTCGGCACAACAAAGAAGATCAAAGTTCCGCGTCACGAAGCGTGCAATGAATGCGGCGGAACGGGTGCGCAAAAAGGCTCGGGTCCGACCACCTGCCCGACGTGCAATGGGTATGGTCAGGTACGCTTACAGCAAGGATTCTTCAGTATCACTCGGACATGCAATCAGTGTCATGGCACGGGACAAGTGATCAAGAATCGATGCCCTGCATGTCGCGGCGAGGGCCGTGTCGTGCGCGATAAAACGCTCGAATTGAGAATTCCTGCGGGCGTCGACGTCGGATCGAAATTGCGAGTGGCCGGAGAAGGAGATGCGGGCGCAAAGAGCGGTCCGCCGGGAGATTTGTACGTTGTTCTGAACGTACAAGAGCACGAGTTCTTCGAAAGGCGCGATCACGATCTGTACTGCCACATTCCCATTACGTTTCCGCAGGCCGCACTTGGCGCACACATTATCGTGCCGACACTTGAACACGAAGACGAGAAGCTGCCGATCCCGGCCGGGACACAGACAGGTTCCACTTTCCGGATCAAAGGCCGCGGAATCTCGAAGCGTGGAGGATCGGCTCGGGGTGACCTCTATGTGACCGTGGATGTCGTCGTTCCGACGAAGCTGTCTCGCGAACAAAGGGATCTGTTGTCAAAGCTCGCCTCGACGATTGAGATGGAAAATAAGCCGATACAGAAGAAGATACTCGAGAAGGTGAAGGAGATATTTTCATAAGGATTTCGGGCAATACGGCCGAGCTCTTGATCTATGTCTTGGAACCAGCTCACCATCGATGTTCCAGACGATCTCATTGATGCCGTCGTTGGAGTGGTTTCCGCTGACGGGGTCGCCGGTGTGTGGGAAACTCATGCGCCCAGGATTGGTCTGACTCGCCTCGTTCTCTATTTCACTCCCCGATCCAATCTCGACAAAGTCGAAACCACAGTGCGTTCGATTTTCCAGCGAGCCGACCGCCCGGCTCCTTCGATTTCGCGCGCTGTCGTTGAAGAATGTGATTGGACCGAAGAATGGAAAAAATCTTACACGAGCTTTCCGATTGCAGATAGTTTCTTCGTTATTCCGAGCTGGGAAAACTCGATTTGCCCAAATGATCGCCTGCCAATCCGCATTGATCCTGGACAAGCGTTCGGAACAGGAACCCACGAAACCACCCAAATGACGATGGACTGCCTGGAGCGATGGGTCGAACGAAGTCAAATCGTCCTGGATGTTGGCACTGGGTCTGGAATTTTGGCAATCGCATCCCGCCTTCTGGGGGCCAAACGCGTGCTGGCGTGCGACATCGATGCGATAGCGGTGCAAGTTGCCCGGGCGAACATTGTGCGTAATGCGGAAGCTGATGTGTATGCGTTCTGCGGCTCGTTGGACGCGGTCAGCAACGATTCCGTCGACTTGCTTCTGGCCAATCTCACGGCCGATCTCATCATGGGCCTCTTCCCTGAGTTCGAGCGAGTCCTTCGAATGCATGGCATTGCAATTCTGTCCGGCATTCTCCGCGAGCAGGACGAGGACATACGCGAAACTGTCGCGCTGCATCATTTCAATGTATTTGAAGAGATCACGCAGGGCGAGTGGCTGGCGTTAATCGTAGAGAAGCATGGCGGTTAAGTCCGTCTATCTGCCTCAGGCCTCTATTCAAAGCGATCGTGTCCACATCAGGGGTGATGAACACCGTCACCTGGTTGTAGCGCGTGCCGAACCGCATGAGATCATCGAAATCTTTGATGGACAGGGGACGGCGTGGGCGGCAACCGTTGAATCCGTTGGCAAGCGCGAGACGATTGCGCGCGTAATTGAGTCTCGAAAAATACAACGCGATCCAATGGAACTGGTCGTCGGTCTTGCGATCATTCGTATGGCCGCTTTCGAATGGGCACTGGAGAAAGTGGTCGAAATGGGGGTCACGCGCATTGTGCCATTCGCGGCGGATCGATCAAATGTGGCGCCCGGCAACAGGTACGAGCGGTGGATGCGCATTCTGATTGAAGCGGCAAAGCAGTCCAAGCAGTACTACGTGCCGGCTCTCGATCCGCCCGCACGCTTTGAAGAAGTGATTTCGATGACAGCCGCATCCAAGATTGTGTTTGCCGAACGCGATGGCGGTTCGCTAAAGTCGGCTCTCACAGGTTTACCGGTGCTGTATCTCATCGGTCCTGAAGGCGGCTGGACTGATCGAGAGCTAACGGCAGCCCGCGACAGCGGTTTTCACGCAGTCTCACTTGGAGCATCAATTCTGAAAGCGGAAACAGCAGCGATCGTCGGTGCTGCACTCATCCGGTATGAACTGGGGAGGTAGGCGCAGGGTCGCAGGTCTCGCCTCGGGCTGGTGGCTGCTCGTGAGGGCAACAACATACTTGAGCGACCAATCTTCTCGCCTTCGCGATCTCATTCACACGTTTTTAAAGCGCGCGTCCACTTTTGGTTTTGTTTTCTTATTTGTTTTCCTTCCGTGTGCTTTTCCGCAGCAACGTCCTCTGCTGATCGAAGACCCCCGTCTGATCCCGAGTGGCGCGTTCGTTATGGAATCCGGTTTCGGCTACGCCCGCAAAGCTCAGTTTCCGCTTTCCGGGTTGAAAGGTGACGAGTACTCCGCTTTTGTCAACGGTCTGAACTTCAGCCTGGGGCCCCGCGCCGAGTTTCAAATCAACGGTGCTATCCAAAACTTCGTCAAAATTCACGACCAGTGGCGGAACGATTGGGGAGATTGGTCGCTTTCAACCAAAATCCGGCTGGTGCCCGAGACGCACGTGTTACCAATTATCAGCTTCCGTCCGACGATGGTCCTGCCCAACAGTAACGATGCGCGCGGCCTCGGCACCAACTCCACAAATGTCTTCGGTGCTCTTCTGGTCGGGAAAAGCGCCGGCCGCGCCTTCGTGTTTGGCAACGTCGGGTTGGGAATTCTGACCGACACAGTCCACGTCCGAGCTCAGCAAGACGTGTTGACGTACGGTTTGGCGGGCGTGCTGCCAATGAGCGCCAGAATTAGCGTACTTTCGGAGTGGAATGGCTGGAAAAATCCGCGGGCGAGCCCGAGTCCGGGTACCGAGTCTCGCAGCCAGGTCCGCCTTGGTATGCAGATTCGCACCGGCGGGGTCCGATGGGATATAGCGGGAACGGCAGGCCTGACCGATCTAGACCCGCACGGCGGCGTGGTTTTTGGCCTGACTAAACAATTCCGGCTATGGAAATGAGGCTGCGATTCAGCTAAAATAGCACTTCCATTTTTGTTAAAGGATCCTTCCACTAATATTCGTATGACAACAGAGCCCGAACTTCCAACAGTCTCGGCCACCGAGACGGACGCCAGAACACTGCCAGTCACGGCGGTATCTTCTCCCAGTAACGGCATGGTCGGCGAAATTCGCGGTTGGGCCCGCGATGTATTTTTCGCGATCGGCACAGCCATTCTTATCGTGGTTTTCCTCTATCAGCCCGTGAAGGTTGAAGGCACCAGTATGCTCCCCGAGTTGGTTGACCAGGAGCGCATCTTCGTCAATAAGTTCGTTTATCGAATCGAAAGAATTCAGCGCAAAGACATCGTGGTGTTCTGGTACCCACTGGATCCGACGAAGTCATACATCAAACGCGTCGTCGGTATGCCCGGTGACGTCGTGGAGATCAGACGCGGCGGCGTCTACATCAACGACAAGCCCCTCGACGAGAATTACATCCTGCCTGAATATCTCGACCACCGCACCTATCCACCGGTTTATGTCGAGCCCGGTCACTACTTTGTTCTCGGCGATCACCGTAACCAATCCAACGATAGCCGCATGTGGGGGCTAGTGCCCGAGAAATACATCTACGGCAAAGCCGTGTTCCGATATTGGCCGATTGACAAAATGGGATCTTTGGATTGATGTGGGGGGACCGGCCAAGGCCATTCAAGAACGCCGCGCAGCGGTGTACCAAATACGGCTGGCCGCGCGAAGCGCAAGCCCGCGAGGGCGCAGCCAAAAGCAAAGCCCCGACATTTAAGAGATGAAAAAACGCGCGACGTTGCTGCTTGAAGACGGGCGTGTCTTTCGCGGCAACGGCCACGGTTTCGAGGGTGAAGCTGTCGGCGAAGTTGTTTTCAATACCTCGATGACAGGTTATCAGGAGATCCTGACAGACCCGTCCTACTCCGGTCAGATTGTCACAATGACATATCCGTTGATCGGCAACACCGGCATCAACCCGGAAGACGTCGAATCCCGCAAGCCTTTCCTGGAAGCATTCGTCGTGAAGCGGCTGTCGCCGCTGCCAAGTAACTGGCGCACGACGGAAACGCTGGACGACTACCTGACAAAGAATCGGATTCCGGTCATCGCGGGCATCGACACCCGCGCTCTCGTGCGTCACATTCGCGTCAAAGGGTCCATGCGTGGAATCGTGTCGCTCGTCGATCACGACGAAACCTCATTGAAGAAGAAGGTTCAGAGAGGGCGGCACATGGTTGGCCTGGACCTGGCAAGCGCTGTCACCGTCGAAAAACCTTATGACAACGCTGATGAGAACGTGAATTTCGTCGAATTTTCGGCGCTCGCGGATGTGGAGCCGTGTCCATTTCATGTTGTCGCCTACGACTTCGGCATCAAATCCCACATCTTACGGAATCTCACGCGTTGCGGCGCTCGGGTTTCGGTGGTGCCCGCGACCACTTCCGCCGAGGAAGTTTTGGAATTGAAGCCCGACGGTATCTTTCTATCGAATGGCCCGGGCGATCCGGAGCCGCTCGAATACGCCATCAAGAATGTCCGCCATCTGCTTGGGAAAAAGCCGGTCTTCGGCATTTGTCTCGGCCATCAAATTCTCGGCCTCGCGTTGGGGGGCAAGACGTACAAGCTGAAATTCGGACATCACGGCGGCAATCATCCTGTTCTTAACGTCGAGCGCAAACAGGT
>QHXA01000104.1:0-8972 GCA_003222755.1 Acidobacteriota bacterium | reverse complement strand
GATCCGGAAAGCCTGAATCTGAATGACGTGAATATCACTCATGTCAACCTGAATGAAAATACCGTCGAAGGCTTCGAGCACCGTGCCATACCAGCCTTCAGCGTTCAGTACCACCCCGAAGCGTCACCCGGCCCCCACGACTCCTACTACTTGTTCAAGAAATTTTTTGATTTGATGCGGAATGCCTAAACGTACCGACATCCACAAAATTCTGATCATCGGGTCCGGTCCAATCATCATTGGCCAGGCATGCGAGTTCGACTACTCCGGCACCCAAGCTTGCAAGGCGCTGCGCGAGGAAGGCTACGAGATTGTGCTCGTCAATTCGAACCCGGCCACGATTATGACGGATCCGGAGCTGGCGGATCGCACTTACATCGAACCGCTCACGATGGAATTCGTTGCTTCCATCATCAAGCGCGAACGGCCCGATGCGCTGCTGCCGACCGTTGGTGGTCAAACGGCGCTGAACATTGCAGTGGAACTTGCAGAGAGCGGCATTCTGGAACAGTACAACGTCGAGATGATCGGAGCGAAAGCCAAAGCGGTAAAGATGGCCGAGGACCGGCTCTTATTCAAGCAGGCCATGGCCGCGATCGGACTTGAAACGCCGAGAAGCGAAGTTGTCGGCGATGTTCGCGAGGCACAACGGGTCGTTCGGAGTCTTGGATTGCCGGTCGTGATCCGGCCCTCCTTCACGCTTGGCGGAACCGGCGGCGGGATTGCATTCAACAGCGAAGAATTCGAAGGCATCGTTCAACGCGGGCTCGATCTGAGTCCGGTACACACGGTTCTGATTGAAGAGTCCGTCATTGGGTGGAAAGAGTTCGAGCTCGAAGTGATGCGGGACCTGCAGGACAACGTGGTCATCATCTGCTCGATCGAAAACTTCGATCCGATGGGCGTGCATACCGGCGACTCTGTTACCGTTGCGCCGGCACAAACGCTCACGGACCGCGAATACCAGCGGCTACGTGATGCCGCGATCGCCGTCATCCGGCAAATTGGTGTCGAAACCGGAGGCTCCAACATCCAGTTTGCCGTCAATCCGAAGGACGGCAGGCTCGTTGTGATTGAAATGAACCCGCGTGTTTCCCGCAGCTCCGCACTGGCTTCAAAGGCGACGGGCTTTCCTATCGCGAAGATCGCTGCAAAGCTTGCGGTCGGCTACACGCTGAACGAGATTCCGAACGACATCACGAAGCAGACACCTGCTTCTTTCGAGCCGATGCTCGATTATGTCGTCGTGAAAATTCCGAAATGGGCATTTGAAAAATTTCCGGGGTCGGATCCGACGCTCGGCACTCAAATGAAATCCGTCGGCGAAGTGATGGCGATCGGCCGGACATTCAAGGAAGCGTTCCTGAAAGGCGTGCGCTCGCTCGAGAGCGGCAAGGATCCGGGCTCGGAGAAGATCGATAAAGATCTCATTCGCCATAAGCTCGTCACGCCGACACCGGATCGTATTGCCTATCTTCTGCATGCGGCCGGCAACGGCTTCAGTATTCCCGAGCTTGTCGAGCTAACGCATATCGATCCATGGTTCTTGAATGAGATGAAAGAAATCGCGGACATCATTAAACAGGTTTCGCAATACACGCTCGAGGGTCTGCCTCCGGAACTGCTGCGCGAAGCCAAGCAGGCCGGATTTTCCGATGCGCGGATTGCGACGCTCGTCGGCGCAAAAGCCCGCGATATCGCCGCCAAACGCGCCGACTATGCGATCGTTCCGGTGTACAAGCGGGTCGATACCTGCGCAGCAGAATTTGAATCCTACACGCCATACTTCTATTCAACGTATGAGGAAGAGGACGAGGCTGAACCGAGCAAACGCAAGAAGATCATTATCCTCGGCAGCGGTCCCAACAGAATCGGACAAGGCATCGAATTCGATTACTGCTGTTGCCACGCCGCCTTTGCTCTGAAGGAGGAAGGCTTCGAGACGATCATGATCAACTGTAACCCGGAGACCGTGTCTACCGACTACGACACGTCCGATCGTCTCTACTTCGAGCCACTCACGCTCGAGGACGTCCTTCACGTCGTACGGGAGGAGAAGCCGAATGGAGTTATCGTGCAATTCGGCGGACAAACGCCGCTAAACCTCGCGCTGGATCTGCAGCACGCAGGTGTGCCTATCATTGGGACCTCACCGGATTCTATCGACCTTGCTGAAGACCGAAAGCGGTTCGGGGATTTGCTCCGTACGCTTGACATTCCGCAACCCCAAAATGGAACGGCTGTCACTCTCGAGGAAGCGCGCGCTGTGGCACGCCAGATCGGATATCCCGTGCTCGTGCGGCCGTCCTACGTTTTGGGTGGCCGCGCTATGGTGATCGTCTACGATGAATCTTCGGTCGACAATTACATGAACGAAGCGGTTCAAGTTTCACGCGAGCGGCCGATACTCATTGATAAGTTTCTCGAAGACGCTTACGAGGTCGACGTCGATGCACTCTGCGATGACGAGCAAGTCGTTATCGGCGGCATCATGGAACACATCGAAGAAGCCGGCGTTCACTCTGGGGACAGTTCGTGTGTCCTGCCGACATACCAACTGAGCGAGGATCTGCGGGATAGCATTCGCAAGTACACCGTTAAGCTTGGCCGCGCGTTGAACGTCGTTGGGCTGATGAATATCCAATTCGCAATTCGCGCCGGAAAGGTCTACGTGTTGGAAGTGAATCCTCGGGCTTCACGGACCGTGCCGTTTGTCAGCAAAGCCACTGGTGTGGCGTTGGCCAAGATTGCGGCCAAGCTGATGGTCGGACGAAAGCTGCTGGAGTTTGGATTGCCGAGCGAGCTAAAGGTGAACCAGTTCTACGTGAAGTCCCCTGTCTTTCCGTTCGAACGGTTTCAGGGCGTCGACACGATTCTTGGTCCGGAAATGAAGTCAACCGGCGAAGTGATGGGCGTGGATGATACGTTCGGCAAAGCATATGTGAAAGCCCAGATCAGCGCGGGCTCGGTTTTGCCAAGGTCCGGCGTGGCGTTCATCAGCGTCAACCAGCACGACAAAAACTTCATCTCCAAAATTGCTGCTGATCTGGTTGAAGTTGGGTTCAAGATTATCGCAACGCGCGGCACGGCCCGAGTTTTGCGCAATTCCGGAATCGAAGTCGAAACCGTCTACAAAGTGAACGAGGGCAGGCCGCATATTGTCGATTACATCAAGAGCGGCAAGGTCGATCTCATTATCAATACACCGCTCGGCCGTGAATCGTTCTTCGATGAAAAAGCCATTCGACGCGCAGCAATCAATCATCGCGTGCCATGCATCACCACGATCCCCGGCGCCGCTGCCGCCGTTAATGGAATCCGCGCCATCCGTCGCGAGAGCCTGGATGTGAAATCCATTCAGGAATACCACTCGAAAATTCCCGCCGTCCGGTAACTGCGCGGACATTGCCGGGGCCGGGCGATGCGTCATTGAGCCACGAGTTCATGAATTCGTTGCGAGGTAGCCTCCAACTCCGATAGCTTCGTATTCAGCCTCTCGATTCCAATCGCTGCATTCGACGCTTCCACTCTAAGCGTATGGTTCTCTGTTTCTAATTGCGCGCGGTCTACCTCGTTAACAGGTCCAGGAACAGTGTGCCCGATCAAGATCACGGCCAGGAAGGAAAGCAGGAACGCCGCAACCAGAATAGCGATTGCACCCCGTGAGAGATGCAGCTGAAACGTACGCGGGGCTCCGGGTCCAAAGACAATCAAGCTGCAGAAACGTTCGCTCATAGGTCCTCCCGCGGTCAAATGGGCAAGTGGTAGACCGTTTTACTGGCGCTTGCTTTTGAATGCGTTACGCGGATTGCTGCACGGCTGTCCATCAACTAAGTGGGATTCGTGATTGATACTTGAAAATGCAATGCCAACCGTAGTTTTGTTTAATGGGTCTGGTATAGCGGGAGGCGCCGCCAAAGCGGGCCTGCATGATGTCACTGGTAAGGGAGGTCTGACGAACAATGAGAGGGGTCTTATTCGGACTTGCTGCACTGGTCGCAGCCGTTCCTGCCGTCGCTCAGGAGTCGGGCTGGATCGGAGTATCCATCGAAGATCAGAAGGACCGCGGCGCGATCATTCGACGTGTCGAGCCGAACAGTCCGGCGGACAAGGCGGGATTGAAAGAAGGCGATGTCATCATCGAATTCAACAGACAGGAAGTTATGGGCGTACAGCAGTTAACCCGACTCGTTCGGGAAACGCCGGTCGGTCGGACTGTCGATGTGAAGGTTCTCCGCGACAGTCGGGAGCAGACCTTCAAGGTAACAACCGAACGTGGCTCGGGGCTGCGTTCCGGCAGGTTCGAACTGGATGTACCTGGGGTGCACATTCTGGCTGATCGTCTGGCGCGAGATTTCCCGAAATTCGAGATGAACACGGTCTATGTGCAAGGCGGCGTTCGTGTCGAGCAATTGACGGATCAGCTTCGAGACTTCTTTGGTGTTTATAGCAGTAACGGAGTCCTGGTGACGTCGGTGGACGCCGGTTCAGCGGCGGAGAAGGCCGGCCTCAAGGCTGGTGATGTCGTTGTTGCTATTGATGGCAAGAATATTCGAACCCCAGCAGACTTTAGCCGCGAGATGCGATCTGATTCCAGGCCGACGCTGAGAATCTTCAGGGACAAGCAGGAACGGGAAATCAAGATCGAGTAACCACACCTGTAGGGCGTTCTATGACCTGTTGCTGAAGGACAGACGGTTCGGCACCGCGGAGCGGTGCGATGGGCGGTCATAGACTGTCATAGACCGCCCCTACAGATCTACCAGTGCCAGATCTGATCGTGTTGGTCGAAAACCTCAGCCACATCGGATCGGCGGATCATCCTGGGTCCGGTAATACAGTGGCTGGTCGAGATGCCGCGCTCCTCGAGGTCGTCCTGAATGACGTATACTTCGACGCCTTTCTCCTTCAGCTTAGCGATGTCTTCATTCGGGTTGGCCGGATGTTTGATGCTGACCTTGCCGATGGTGACGCTCGGGCACTCCTGTTTCACGACATAATTCACCGCATTGCCGCGAATTAGTACCGACAGATCGGCGCCTGCATTTTTCAATGCGCGGCTGAGCCACAGGATCGTATCGTCTTGTTCTTCGAGCGTTCCCCGATAGGCGGTTTCCACGACATTTAGTACTTTCATCGTACGCCTCCTACTTCGTTGGGATCACGAGAGTGTTAGTGGATTCATTGGCCATCTTCAAGAAATCGGCCGGACTCCCGCGCTTAACGCCATCTACCACGTTGACCGCACCGCGCTCGTCCACGCACAGGCCGCAGTTGACCCACGTGAGCTGCGGGTTGCTTTTTCCCAACTCGAGCAAGCTTCGGACGAACTCTTTCGTCGTGGGATGTTCTTCCTGTTCGACAGTCGTACCTTTGACTGGATTCGCGTGCGGCGCCTGCTCCTTCATCGCCAGATTAACAGCGCCTTCGTAGGCGAAAACATTGACATCGATGCCTTTTGTCAACGCGGCGGAAACAATGCGCATGGCCGTGATGGTCGAGGCCTTCTCGTATGGTGCATCCATAATCGCGATCGTCAGTTTCTTTTCAGCCACACAACCTCCTTTAATGCCAAACGGCTTTTGTATTTTCTTGAACAATTAAATCGACCAACTGGTCGATGCTCGCGGTCTTGATGGCGCTCTGGCATTCGTCGGATTGAATGCCGCGTTCGCGCAGCGAGAAATCGTCGGCGAGGATGGTGACGCCTGATTCCAACAGTTGCGGCAACACCGATTTATGCGCCTGCTTTCGCGCTCCAAGAACTGCGTTCTGAACAAGAAACACCGTAACGGTATTGCCGCGGTTTTTAAGTGCGGCTGCGGTGTCTGCTAAGAACGAACAGTCCGGCGAATCAAACGGGTCTCGCGACTCAATAAACACATAGTTCGACACAGATCCTCCTTTGTGAACTCCACTGTAACGGCGGTCTGCGGCCGCCGCACGGCCATAGAGTGCCACGCGTGCTTTCGAAGCGCATAGGGTATCAGAAAACGCGCTGCGAGATAACAGTGGGATCGACGGTTTGGGCCTCGCACCGCTGGTGTTTCCAGCCTGCGGCCGGTCACGCCAGGTTCCCTCTCAAACGAAAAATTCGGTGCCGAAGTCCAATATTACGGAGAGCGACCACGCATTCAATCGTAACTGCTCCTTCTCGTGTAGGTTATGGAGGAGGACGGCTGTAGGAGGATGGCGGATGGCTGTTACGGTCCATGGTGTAAATCCCACCAGCACAATTGCTTTGCTCAAAGAACGGGCACGCGCCTTAAAACACGGCCGCGAGGCTCCGGATCGCCGCAAAGTCGGGCTGATCGTCGAAGGCGGCGCTATGCGGGGCGTGATTTCGTGCGCGGCATTGTTGGCGCTGGAAGAACTCGGCATGACCGACGTGTTCGATGAGGTATATGGAGCCTCGGCCGGAGCGGTAAATGCTGCATATTTCCTGGCGGGGCAAGCCGCATATGCCACAAGCCTCTACTATCAAAAGATCAACAACACGCGAATCCTTCGCCGGCTATGGCATCGAAAGCTCGTTGACATTGATGATCTCTTCAATTCTGTCATCGCGGGCGAGCGGCCGTTGCGAATCGACAAAGTATTGGCCTCGCGCTCGCGGTTATTCATCACGATTGCGGATGCCTCGACTGGAGAAGCTTTCATGAGTGTGGCGCAATTGAGCGACACACCGCTCCTGACGCTGTTGAAAGCGAGCGCTGCGATGCCGCTTCTATATAACAGCCTGGTCAATGTGGACGGGCGCGATTGCTTCGATGGTGCATTGATTAATCCGCTGCCGATACCCGACGCCATCGAATCGGGATGTACGGACCTATTGGTCCTCTTCACTCGGCCCGCCAGCTTCCGGGAATGTATGCCCACGCGGCTCGAACAACACATCTTCGATTTGCGATGCGCGCATGGCAATACGCAATTGATGCGCGCCTTTTGCAACACATATCTCCGCGAGAACGCCGTTCGAGATATTGCGCTTGGCCGGCAACCGCTGCTGGACGGGATCAATATCGCGACGATTTGTCCGGAAGAGACGGACCCGAAAATCGAGCGCATGACACGCGATGCGGCGCTGTTAAGGGGCGCTGCTACCGCCAGCGCCAAGCGCACGTTTGAAGCGTTCGGCCACCCTGTCCGGGAGTTCATTGAGGTATTGCGGCCGTACCCCGCCATTCAACGGGAGGAGGTTGCGGCAGCTGAAGAGTTATCTATAGGGGCGGTCTATGACCGCCGGCACACACGCAATGGGCGATATCGTCGGCGGTCATAGATCGGCGCTACAGTTCGGATTTTCACTTCATGGTCTTCAGCGCTTCCGCTTCACTATTGAAGACTTCAAATACGGTTAGCAGTTTTGTGATCTGAAGCAGGTCCTGGACGCGCTTGGTGAGATTGAGAAGCTTGAGTTGGCCGTCGTGATTTCTCACTGTCGTGAATGAGGTCACCAGTTCCCCGAGGCCGGAGCTATCGATGTAATCGACGTCGGAAAGATTGAGCAGAAATTTGCGATCGCCGCCGTTCAGGAGCTTTTGGATGTGATCCCGAATCACGAGCGTGCCTTCACCCATCGTGATTCGCCCGCTGAGATCGAGGATAACAACGTCGTCCAGACGCCGCGCATTGAGGACCATGCTCATCGCGAATTGCCCCGGATCTTCTTCACCATACGGAGCCGGCAGCCTCCACCTTCACGTTCCGACAGATCCACTTCATCCATAAACGAGCGAATAATCAAGATCCCACGCCCACTAGGTTTTAGCAAGTTGGCGGTATCGGTCGGATCAGCGATCGTGTCGAGCTTGAATCCGCAGCCCTGGTCTTCGACGATGATTTCAATTGCGTCTCCGATGGATGAAATCTTGAGGGTGGCTTCTTTAGCGGGATCGGATTGGTTGCCGTGTTGAATCGCATTGATCATCGACTCGCTGATCGTCAGCTCCATCCAGTGAGCTAACTCATCGCTGAGCTTATATTCCTTTACAGCCTGTCCAATGAGCTTGTGGACTGCCTGCATCTCTTCAAGCCGGCTGGGAATTGTCAGCTCGAAGCTCCTTGGCTTCTTCAAAGTCATTAGACCCTAGGTAACACGAGGGTTGGTCAAAGTCAATGACCATGCTAACCTGAGCCTGATGATCGATACCGATCGCCTGGAAATCGCGCCAGCCGCGAGAATCAGCGGAATCGCATCGGTGCCGGGCGACAAGTCCATCAGCCACCGTTTGGCGATGATCGCTGCCGTCGCCGAGGGCACAACCACCATTGAAAACTTTGCCGAGAGTGCCGATTGTGTCAGCACGCTGGAGTGTCTGCGGCGGTTAGGCGTCTCAATAACCCGCAATGGAACGACCGTAACGATCGAAGGCCGCGGCCTTCGAGGACTCACCGCGCCGTCCCAGCACTTGGATGCGGGGAACTCGGGAACGACCGTGCGGCTGATGGCGGGACTCGTCGCGGGATTTCCGTTTGAATCCGTGTTCATCGGCGATGAATCGCTATCCCGCCGGCCAATGCAACGCATCATCGAACCATTATCGAACCATTGCGGCGGTTTGGCGCAACCGTCTACGCGCGAGACGACAATTACCTTCCTTTGAAAGTAAAAGGAGGAGTGCTCACTCCGCTCGAGTTCACGATGCCCGTTGCGAGCGCACAGGTGAAATCCTCGATACTGCTCGCAGGACTGCACGCGCGCGGTACGACCAGAGTGCATGAACCGGTTCCGTCACGAAATCATACTGAGATTGCGTTGGCGGAATTCGGCGCGTCAATCCGCACCAGCCCGCAAACCATCGAAATTGAAGGCGGCCACTCGCTCTACGGTAAGAAATTTTGGGTCCCGGGTGATCTGTCCTCGGCGGCATTCTTTATCGCGGCAGTATTGGCTGTCCCGAATTCACACCTTCGTTTAACAGCCGTTGGATTGAACCCGACCCGCGCCGGCTTCATCAGATTGTTGGAAG
>QHXA01000103.1:9736-11128 GCA_003222755.1 Acidobacteriota bacterium | reverse complement strand
AGAACGTCGCAATCGGGTTGAGTGGCGATCCTGTGCCGCCCTTGATGGGCAGCGGTGCGGCCGTCAGCAGAAACTCCCAACGCTTACGCGCAGCGGCGGCTTCGCTCAACGCTTCAAGATCGCAATTATCGATCAAGTGAATACCCAACGATACGAGAGCGAAATCGTGGACCGCCCCAGGAACGTCTGAGGGAGAAACGTACTGCGGATGGTCCGAGGCCAGGAGAGCGATGTCTTGCTTCTTCAACCAGGGAATCACGGATGGGTCGAGTCCTGCGTCCTTGCCGCCCGGGCTTCTTCCCCGCAGGTATGGACCAGTTTCCTTGCGGCGGGCCCACACCCCGGCGCGAACGAAGACGGCGTCACCGGGCTGTATCTTCAATCCGGCTTTCTTCAGCCACGCTTCGATATCTTCAACGTAGATTGGCGTGCCGGGTTCGAGATATTTCACGGCCTTGAGCTGCGGAATGTCGATAAGAATTCCGCGCGTGAAGATTCCATTTTTAAGATTGTGAATTGAGTTTTTCGCGTGGCCGTTCGCCTTCTTCACCTGTTCCGGGTCAGGCTTGTAGCCGTTGTAAAACACGCCGTCATAATTGATGTGCGCGAGCGAGTCCAGATGAGTGTGTGCGATTCCGTGGAATGCGACGCCGATCCGATCAGACCCGATTGCAAGCATCTCGTGCTCATACGGCTGCGGATTATCGATCGCCTTTTCCGTGTCGGCGTCACTGGCGAGCGACACCGAAAAGCCCTCCTTCACCAAGGCGGCAGCTTGCTTTCGCTTGGCCGGGGTAATCAAGTTCATCGTTCCGATCTCATCGTCTTTGCCCCAGCGGCCCCAATTGTTGAGCTCCTTCTTCCACTGTTCGAACTGTTGTTGGGTCACTTTATGACTCGCGGTGCCGGTCGCTTGCGGAGCGCGTGCACTTGCCGTCACCGCCACGATCATCACGACCGATACGATTCCTAACGCAGGCATCCTAGACATTTGTTCCTCCTTACGAGGCGCTAAAGAGCAGCTCAGTGAAATCTAAAACGTTTTTCACCCGCTCGAAACCGTGGATCACCGCCAAGATCTCCTCGATGCGCTTTGCGGGTAGCCCGGAGTCCGGAAGCAGAGCGCGGTATTTCGCATCGACATCGCTCCACTCGATCCCCCGCGGCCCCGACCCTCTTGGCGCATCGACGGTGCTTGTATACCTGGCGCCGGATTTAGTGATGATCGTGACGGTCGCGCCCCAACTCCAGTCGTAGTGGGCCGGAGGTGGCGAGGGATCGGCCTCAACGAGGCCGATGAGGCGTGCGGCTACGGGGTTGTGGATCTTCTCTGGCGTGGCGTGCACCCAAGAGAAATCCCTGTCGGCAACAGCGGAGGCTAGAAAGTACTGC